>DASRPJ010000354.1:0-9611 GCA_035646435.1 Thermoanaerobaculia bacterium
TGATCTCCGTCCAGCCCAAGAAGTGGGACTACGAGCTCGCCGGTGCCTTCACCACCAGCTGGCTTACTGACCCGGCCTTCGGGTTGGAGATGCGGGTACCGGAGGGAAGCGCGGACGGTGTAGAGAGAGCCTTCGTCATCCGAGACCGAGAGGCGGAAGACGAGGTACGCCTAGGCGTTGGAGTCTTCGCTCACGTGTTCCACACGTCCTTCCCTCACCTCGCTGGGACGTTCGGGCTGGGCATCAATGAAAGCAACCAGACAACGTATTTTACGGGTATCAGCTGGCGCTTCGGCGAGGCGGCGGCTCTGACCATTGGCTACTCTTGGGGCTCGGTCAAGCGGTTGCCTTCTGGTACTCGCTTCGACAG
Source organism: Thermoanaerobaculia bacterium (assembly GCA_035646435.1). Lineage (GTDB taxonomy): Bacteria > Acidobacteriota > Thermoanaerobaculia > UBA5066 > Gp7-AA6 > Gp7-AA6. The sequence continues at coordinate 371 of DASRPJ010000354.1, forward strand.
GCCAGTCGACGCCGGGATCCTAGGAAACCTTGGGTCGCGTACAGACGGAGATGTGTTCTTTGGCCTGTCCTACAAGTTCCTCAACCCGTCATCGGCCCTTGAGAAGCCTTTCCAGGAAGTCAAAGATAAAGAAGCGGGGGACGCCGAGAAGAAGTGAGGGGGCATCTGCGAATCATCGCGTTGCAGCGTGGAAAAAGACAGCAAGCGACGCTAGACGTCGGCAATGCGCTTGCCGCCCTGGCATTCTGCTCGCTTCTGCTACCCCCGGTTTTAGCGGGTCAGGAATCTCGCCACGAGACCACCGACGAGCAGCGGCTCTGGGTCTCCCGATCCGACTCGCTGCAGGCGCTATCGTCGGAGATTACCGGCCTCTATTACGCCCTGAAAAAGGCGGACGCGCTGCCGACGGCCAAGCACCAGAATGAAAAAGGTCACACCGTAGAGCAGCTGTTGCGAACGGAGGAGTTGTACTTTGGCGCCGCGTTTCCGAAGCCGATGGATGCTTTGGCCTGCTCTCTGAATCGTAACCACTGTCATCCGGAGAGCGACTCCACGGACCCCGGCGGGATGTCGTTCCGGTGGACTCACCAAGCGGGTGAAGAGATCGTACTTCCTAGTATTTCATTCGAGATCGGATACGGGCACATTCTTTACGAGAAAAAGGCGGGGGATCAGGTGTCGGAGCTGATAGTGAAGACTCTCGGCGGCTGCAAAACCTTCGATGCGTCGTGTCGGGAGCGGGTCGGCAGCATGAACAACGCGGGGGTTGAGGTTCTAAAAGCTGAGTACGTCGGGCCGGTGTGGTTGCCAACTCTGCAGGTGCGTACGCGTCTTGACCTAAGTAAGAAGCCCCAACTTCTAAGGGATCTAGACCGGAACCTCATTCCTCTAGCCACTGTCGTCGTTCCCAAAGGAGACATCACCGAGAAGGCAGCGGTTCCCCGCGAGGAGTCGTCGCCGAAACCAGAACTAGGAAGTCGTCACACGGATAGCTCACGCGAAACTGACGCATCCGCGTCAAGGGCGGCATTTGGGGACGCGGTTCGTGCGCCATCCGCTACAAGCGATCTGTCTCCAACCCTAAACGCACTGTCCATTCCCGATCGGAATGAGATCGACCCCTCTTCACAACGAGCGCTTCAATCGATGCTGGACGAACGCGGTGACATGGCGCGGGACCAACAAATCGTGTTCGATCTGATCTCGGCTCCGGGCCCTGACGAGCTGACCTCGCGGTTCGAACCCGTGGTGGCGGTGCTCGACACTCTCGTGGATGCCGCTCACTGTGCCTTCGGTGACCGTGTCTCCGCAAACAACCTGGACGAGGAAGAGATCATCAGGCTTGGCGAAGCGGATCGCACCCGATGCGGTGTCCCCGTGCCTGCCAACCGCACCGAAAGCTCCGACCACGGAACGCACGTCACAGGCCTCATCGTAGCGAAGGCTCATCCTGCCGAAGGTAATGCGAAGCTGCGCGGCCTAAATCCCTCGGCCAGAGTGGAAACCTTTCAGCTGCAAATCAATTCGGACGAATTCGACATTGCCGCAGCCACCCAACGACTGCTACTCGCTGCGAGGCGCATCCCGAAAGTCATCAACGCCAGCTTCTACTACGTCCCGCGCGAAGGGCAGAACGACACTTTTGCGGCCGAGTTGAAGAGGCTTCTCAAGCACACGCTGGTAGTTGCGGCGGCGGGCAACTCGGGGATGAGGCACGCCGGCCCCTGCGTGCCGTTGCCTGCGTGTCTTGACTTCGCAAACGTCATCTCCGTGGCGGCGCTGGACTTGTCGCCGAATGCCCCCGAGCCTTTACCAGACAGCGATTTCGGACCCAGGGTCGACATCGGGGTTCCCGCGCTTGACGTTCCCAGCACCGTGCGTGCAAATGGCATCGCGAGGCTTAGAGGCACCTCCCAGGCCGCGCCACTGGTTGCTGCTGCCGCATCCTTGATCTACGCGCGGAATCCATCCCTGGCACCGCTGAAGGTACGGAACCGCCTCATCTATTCGAGCGATCTACTCCCAAGTCTCAAAGACGACCTCCGCGGGGGACGTCTCAATGTCAGGCGTGCGATCGACTTTGAAGATGACTTGGTTACGCTCGCACCTGGTGCCGACATACTGGGCATCGAGGGAACATCTCACGTGGAATCGGAGATCACACTGCGAGGAAGCATTGAAAGGCTTGGCCCTGAGTCCGACCAGATGGAAGACATGACCTTCAAGATACAGGGCGTGGGAAGACCGGAAGGAAGACTGATCAACTTCAGACTCGTGCGGCGAATGCTTATCGATCCGACGGCCATCCAGAGGTACACGTTCATGATCGAGGACGAAGAGAGTGGTGAACTAGTTCGGCAGTCCGCTGCCCTGAACAGCGGGGGTCGCTGGGTCTTCATGATGGTCCGTGATTCGAAAACCGGCTCGAGCAAGCAAGTCCGATTTCAAATGAAGCATATCCGCGACTTCATATCGGGAATGCAGTAGAGGTCAAGGACCATGGTAACCGCGGCTCCGGTGAGCGTCGTTGTGGCAGCCGTATTGTTCGCCTCACTCACGCTTCCTCACGGTAGTTCTGCACAGCCTGTTGACGAAGGTGTGATCGAGAACATCAGCGTGGAAGCGAGGGGCTTCGCGGAGCCTCGGCTTGGGGTGGTGTGGACGAGTCGGCCGCTGGGACATAGCGGCGCAAAGTATCTTCGGCTTCGTCTTTCGGGAATCGCTTTGCCCGCACGGCCTCCTCTCGAGGTCGAGATCGTCGCTGAGGACGGCACGGTTTTGGAAAAGCTCGGCCGTTCCGAACTCGAAGGGCGGTCGGCGGTGTGGTCAAAGGTTCTTTCAGTCAGTTGGGTCAGGGTCCGTGTAAGGGCCGAGGAGAGGCCGGATGGGTTGCGGTTTACCATCGACAAGCAGGCTTATTCCTTGACCGTAGTCGCCGGAGAACTCTCTCTCGTTGGAACAGATGGGCGTGAGGAGGTGTACCAAGCGGCCGAACCCGACCTCCGGAGAGCGGCCGCAGCGGTTGCGAAGCTGTCATTTGTACGCCAGGGCAGGCCACGCAGCTGCACCGGGTTCCTGATCTCAGAGAAGCACTTCGTGACGAACGAACACTGCATCGCTGACCAGGAGACTTGCGACACGGCGATAGCTCTGTTCGGTTATCAGAAGCGGAGCAAGGAACAGGTCGAGAGAGGTCCCCAATACCGTTGCTCGCGCTTCGTGGGCGCAAAGCACGATCTAGATTACGCAGTAATCGAGCTCGTGGGACGACCCGGGGACACGTTCGGGCGTCTCGATCTCGACCCGCGGCCACTGCTCCCGAACGATGGCCTCATCGTCGTGCAGCATCCGGGTGGAAAGCCGAAGAAGTTGAGTCGAAAGGGTTGCGTCGTCAGGACGAGTATTGGAGCCGGGTATGCGGCCGATACCGACTTCGGTCACGAGTGCGACACGGAAGGAGGTAGCTCGGGTTCTCCTGTCCTCCTAGCTGCAAACTTGAAGGTAGTCGGCCTCCATCACCTTGGCCGGGCCGAATCGGGTCGATGGAAGAACCAGAATCGGGCAGTGAGAATGGAAGTCCTCGTTCCGGAGCTCACTCTACGGAGGCCGGAGGGAGCAGCCACAGGAAAAACGGGCGATGAGCTGACGGCGGAGGAGGTGGACATCATCCACCGCAGACAGGTAGGCGTTCCAAGCGCTCTGCCGCGCATGTGGAGGAGGCGTTTCAGCTATCGCGACATTTCCAACCTCGGGTTTTGATCCTAATCTACTTAAGGCCCGCGCCGGGACGCGGGCCGGCGAAAAACTCTTGAAATGGTGGAGGCGGCGGGAGTTGAACCCGCGTCCGGAAGCGCTACGGGAGAGGCCACTCCATGCTCAGCCTCTTCTTGTTTCTCGCTCCACCGCCTCGAGAAGAGGCAAAACGGCGGAAGAGCAACCCCGAATGTGTTTCGCCACTCCGTCCGGGGATCCGGAGCGGCTACACCCGCATTTCGCGACGTCGGCGCGGAGCGCGGCGGGTACGCTCACCATGCCAACGAGGCTACTTAATTAAGCAGCCAGAGCGAAGTTGCTGTTGTTCGCAGCTACTGTTTTTCACCCTTTTTTACGAGGCGAGTGAACCTCGGCATGCAACCTCTCGCGCAATCGTCCCCGTCGAAGCCGTTTCGCCCCCAACGTAGACCTTCGCTCGATTCGTTCAAAGAGCCGGGAGGATGTTAACAGCCTGCGCCGCGCAGAATTCCGGGGAGGAGCCGGACGCTCCTTGACATCTCCCGAGCCGAGGAATCAAATCGCCCCCTCGATGCGCCCCAAGGACCTGATCGTCGTCGTCACCTCCGTCGGGACGGAGGACCAGGCGCTCGACGTCGCGCACGCGTTGATCCGCAACCGCCAGGCCGCCTGCGTCAACATCATCCCCAACGTGCACTCGATCTACCGGTGGAAGGGGCGTGTCTGCTCCGACGGCGAGATGCTCCTCCTGATCAAGACGGTGGCGGGCGAGTTCGAGGGCGTGCGCGAGACGATCCAGAAGGTGAACACGTACGAGCTGCCCGAAGTGCTCGCCTACCGCGTCGACCACGCGAGCGACCCCTTCGGCGACTGGATCACCCGCATGACCGAGCGGCCCAAGAAGCGCGTTTCCGCCGCCCGCTCCAAGCCCCGCCGGTCCGCCCCCGCGGCCGTCGCCTCTCCCGGCTAGCCCGGCACGGTAGGCTTTCTCTCCCGGCCTGCCAGCCGGAACCCGAGAAACCTTGCCGTGACCTCGATCGCCTTCACGTCCCTCTTTCTCGGTCTCGTCCTCGGCGCTCACCCCGTCGGCGTCGCCGTCCAGGGTCCCGCAGCGTCGGTGTCGTTCGAGCTCGACGGGAAGTCGGTCGGGCGGGCGGTTCGCGAGCCGTGGTCCTTCGACGTGGACTTCGGCACGGAGATCGCGCCGCACGAGCTCGTCGCCCGCGCGCTCGATCCTTCGGGGCGCGAGGTCGCCCGCGCGCGGCAGTGGCTGAACGTGCCGCGGCCTCCCGCGGAGGCGTCGCTCCTGATCGACCGGGATCCCGAGGGGCGCGCCGTCGCCGCGCGGCTCACGTGGCAGAGCCTCCTCGGGACGCCGCCGCGCCGCGTGGACGTCACCTTCGACGGGAAACCGCTCGACGCGAGCAACCCGTACCGGATCCCGCTCCCCGAATACACGGACGACTCCACCCATCTCGTTTCCGCGGAGGTCGAGTTCTCGCCCGCGGTCGTCTCGCGCGCCGGCGTCGTCCTCGGCGGCCGCTCGCGCAGCGAGGCGACGAGCGAGTTGACGGGGATTCCGGTCCGGGCCGCCGCCGGAGCGGCCCTTCCGGCGCCTTCTGGCCTGCGCGGGTGGTTCCGCAAGCGCGGCGAGGCGATCGACGTCGTCGCGGTGGAGAAGGGGCCCGCGCTCCTCGTCGTCGTGCGTGACCCCGACCATGCCGAATCCCTGAATCGGCTGGGGTCGGGCGGCAAGACGTCCTTCACGTCGCGCGGAATGCGCGGCTCGCTCCCGCAGTACGACCCCGACTTTTCGCGCTTCGAGACCCGGCTCGCGGACGAGGACCGGGTGCGGTTCATCTGGCCCCGAGCGAAGCGCGCGCCGGGGGCCCAGGTCCCGACCGACCTGTTCGACGCGTCGCGCGACTTCACCGGCGCCTTTGCCGGCCTCCACTGGCTCCTGACGCGGGTATCGCATCCCATCACCAGGGGCGGCGAGCTCCGGTTCGCCGACGCGGTCGCCGTCGGGGGGATCCAGGCGTACGCCGGCTACACGCGGCGCGCGGTCATCCTCGCGCTCGGGAGCCGCGTCGACGACGCGAGCCGTTTCCCGCCGGCCGTCGTTCGCGCGTACCTGCAGAAGATCCACGTGCCGCTCGTCGTGTGGTCGCTCGATCCGCGAACCGCCGACCGCGTCGCGGCGCGGTGGGGTGACGTGGAGGACGTCTCGTCGTACCCGAAGCTGAAAGCGGCGTTCGAACGGTTGCGCGCGAGCCTCGACGGGCAGCAGCTCGTGTGGCTTGAGGGGCGGCACCTGCCCCAGGAGATCGCGTTGTCGAACGAGTCGCGGGGGATCGAGATCGTCCGATGACCTCGATCGTTTTCACGTCGCTCTTCCTCGGCCTCGTCCTCGGGGACCAGACGGTGGGAGTCCTCGTGGACGGCCCCGCGTCCGCGGTCGAGTACCGGCTCGACGGAAAACCGCTCGGGCGGGTCTACCGCTCGCCGTGGGATCTGCGCGTCGACCTCGGCACGGAACTCTCGCCGCACGAGCTCGTTGCGGTAGCCATCGATCGCGAGGGCCGCGAGGTCGCGAGCGCCCGCCAGTGGCTGAACCTCCCGCGGCAGGACGCCGAGACGGAAGTCGTGCTGGAGAGGAACCAACGGGGTCGGCCCGTGGGCGCGCGTCTCTCCTGGCACAGCATCGTCGGGTCGAAGCCGCGCGCCCTCTCGGCGACGTTCGACGGCAAACCGGTCGCCGTGGACGAATCCGGTCGGATCGCGCTTCCGCCGCACGACCCGGAGAAGACCCACGTTCTTTCGGCCCGGCTCGAGTTCCCGGAAGGCCTGCGCTCGCGCGCGGACGTCGTGCTCGGAGGCGGCTCCGCCGAGGAGGCGAAAACCGAGCTCACGGCGATCGCGGTCCGGCTCGGGAAGGGCAAAGACCTCCCGCCACCCGAACGGCTCCAGGATTGGTTCGTCGCCGGCGGTCGGCCGCTTCGCGTCGTCGCGGTCGAGGACGAGGGCGGAGCGGTGATCCTCGTGCGGGACAGCGGGAATCGCGAGGCATCGAACGCGCTCGAGGGATACCGCTACGCCGTGCCGTACGCGCAGAAAGGGCCGCGCCTCGACATGAGACTCCGCGACGGGATCCGGACCCGCCTCCTGTGGCCGGTCGCGAAGCACTACGACGACCCGCGGATTGCGTCGGACCTCTTCGAGAGCTCGCCCGAATTCTCGCAGAGCCTCCACTGGATCTTGACGCGCGTGTATCACTCCCTCGGCACTCTCCCTCAGCAGCGCTTCGCCGACGCCGCCGCGGTTGCAGGCCTCGTCGCGTTCGGGAGCAGCTCGCGCCGCGCCGTCGTGCTCGTGCTCGGGACTCCGGCCGACGCGAGCGGCTACTCCCCGGAGTCCGTCCGTCACTACCTCGCGACACTCGGTGTGCCGCTCCACGTGTGGTCGCTCGTCGACCCGGCGACCCGGCCCGAGTTCGCGCGGTGGGGCCCGGTCACCGACGTAGCCTCCGTCGACCGTCTCCGGAAGGCGTTCCTCGCGCTGCGAGACGACATCCGCTCTCAGCGCGTCGTGTGGTTCGAGGGGAAACACCTGCCGCAGAAGATCGAGCTCACCGGCGAGGCGCGGGGAATCGAGCTCCTCCGGTGACCTCGATCGTCTTCGCCTCGCTCTTTTTCGGCCTCCTCGTCGGGAACCAGAAGGTCGGGGTCATGGTGGACGGTCCGGCCGCCGCCGTCGAGTACCGGCTCGACGGAAAACCCATCGGGCGCGTCGAGAAGGCGCCGTGGGAGCTGCAGGTGGACCTCGGAGCCGACCTTTCGCCGCACGAGCTCGTCGCCCGCGCCCTCGACTCCGAGGGCCGCGAGCTCGCGCGGGCCCGGCAGTGGCTGAACCTTCCCCGGGAGCGTGCCGAGACGAAGATTGCGTTCGAGAGAAACGCGGCGGGCCGAACCGTCGCGGCGCGACTCTCGTGGCAGAGCATCGTCGGGTCGAAGCCGACCGCGCTCTCCGCGACGTTCGACGGCAAGGCCGTCGCGGTCGACGGCTCCGGGCGGATCGCGCTTCCTCCGCACGATCCGGACAAGCCGCACGTTCTTTCGGTCGAGCTCGAGTTCCCGGAGGGGCTGCGCTCGCGCGCGGACGCCGTCCTGGGAGGCGGCTCGGCGAGCGAGGCGCAGACCGAGCTGACCGCGATCGCCGTCCGGATGCGCAAAGGCAACGACTTTCCGCCCCCGAAGGCGCTCGGCGGCTGGTTCCAGGTCGATGGCCGGCCGCTCCGCGTCGTCGCGGTGGACGACGAAGGGGGCGAGGTCCTGATCGTGCGGGACCGCGACAGGACGGAGGCGGTGGAGGTGCTCGACCCCCGTCCCTATGTTCCACCGAGCGGCGTGAGGAGGCCCCCGCCCGAACCGAAAGGGCTGCGTTACGAGATGGGTCTCGGCGGAGGGATCCGCACGCGCTTCGTGTGGCCGGTCCCGAAGCGCTACGCCGACGAGCGGGTCTCGTCGAACCATTTCGAGATCTCGCGCCGCAGGCTCGACAACCTCTACTACGTGCTGACGCGCGACTTCCATCCCGAGGGAGGCGACCCGCACCAGAGTTTCTCGGATGCCACGGCCGTCGCCGGGCTCGTCGCGTTCGGCACGTCGGCGCGCCGTGCCGTCGTTCTCGTGCTCGGAACCCGGGTCGACTCCAGCTACTACGCCCCGGAGGCGGTTCGGCGCTATCTCGCGAGCGTCCGCGTTCCCCTGCACGTCTGGTCGCTCGTCGATCCCGCCACCCGGCCCGAGCTTTCGCGATGGGGCGCCGTCGTGGACATCTCCTCGGTCGACAAGCTGCGGAAGGCGTTTCTCGCCCTCAAAGCGGACCTCCGCTCGCAGCGCGTGGTCTGGTTCGAGGGGAAGCACCTGCCGCAGAAAATCGCGCTGACGGAGAAAGCGGTGGGGATCGACCTCGTTCCGTGAGCTACCCGAACTTGAGCCGGGGCCGGCCGAAGACCTGGACCCAGATGATCTGCACGCCCCCCTTGTTCTTCCCGATCGCGAGGCCGAAACCGGCCTCGGTGTAAACCTTCGAGAGGATGTTCGGGCGGTGCTCGTCGCTCGCCATCCAGCCGTCCATGACCTCGTCGACCGTGGACTGCCCGCTCGCGATGTTCTCTCCGACGAAGCGAAGACGGTAGCCGCCGCGAAGGGCGCGCTCCCGCACGGTCAGGCCGTCGGGGCTCTTGTGCCCGTAGTAGGAGCGCTCGAGCATGTCCTCCGCATGGGCCTGCGCGACCCGGTCGAGCGTGCCGCTCGGCGCAATCGAAGGGAGACCCTGACGGCGCCGTTCCGCGTTCACCCGGTCGAGCATCTGTCGGCGCATTGCGGCGGGGTCGCGGTACTCGCGGGCGCGTCCCGCGGCGTAGTCGTCCCACGTGACGCCGAGCAGGAACACGTAGAGCGGAACGTCGTCGAGGATGGCAACGCCCAATCCGAGGTCGCGCAAG
>DASRPJ010000355.1:0-4258 GCA_035646435.1 Thermoanaerobaculia bacterium
TGCCGGCGAGCGGGCGGTCCGCGAACACGTCGACGAGGACGTACCGGACCTTCAAGTCCGGCGGGCGGCGAGCAGGAGCACGTCGCGGTCTCCGGTCGTGGTCCCTTCGCGCTTCCAGTCCGCGACGAGCCGGGCGAACGCGGCGGAGAGCGGCTGCTCCCAGGCCAGAGCCGCGAAGCGGGAGAGGGCATCCGCCGGCGACGTCGGCACGGTAGCCCGGGACGGTTGCAGTCGCGCGAGCCCGCTCGAGGCGACCACCAGGATGTCGCCCGGGTGGGTATCGGCCGCCGCGGTGGCGCCCGCCGGGAACGGAACCGGGCGTCCGTCGCGGAGGAGAGCAGGCAGCGGAGCGCCGCTCGCCGCGAGAAGAAGGCGGCCGCCTTCCCACCGGGCCGCCGAAACCGCGCAGCCGGGCCCCGCCGACGCGGCTGCTTCGACGACGTCCTGCGGCGGATGGGAGGCGAGGAGGCGGCGTCCCGCGTGCAGCCCCGTGAGCAGGGGGGCGAAGGAGTCCTCCGGTTCTCCGAGCGGCTCGAGGAGGAGGAACGCGATTCCATCCGGGGCGGCCTGGACGTCGAAGCCGGTCAGACCGAGCTCCGCGGTCCGCCAGCGCAGCGGCGTCGCGTCGAACCCCGGGACGTCGGGCCACGCGTGCGGCACGAGAAGGGCGGCCGCTCCCTTGAGAGCCCTCGCGGCGCCCTCCTTCCGGGCGGCCTCCACCGCCGACTCGTGCTGCCGGACGCCCTCCACGGCGAGGGCCGCGTGGGTGCCGACCTCGGCGAGGAACTCCTCGTCCTCCTTCGTGAAGGAGCCCCGGCGCTTGTTCAGGATTTCGACGACGCCGACGATCTCGCCCGCCGGAGTGCGCATCGGAGCGGCGAGGATGGAGCTGGTGCGGAACCCGGAGCCCGAATCGGTTCCCGAATCGAAGCGTCGGTCGTTGTAGGCGTCCGTCACGTTCACGATCTCGCCGGCGCCGGCGACCGTCCCCGCGATCCCGCGGCCGGCGGGAAGGCGGATGGGAGCGACCGCGCCGCCCTCGAGGATCTGGCTGACGAGCTCGTCGGTGTCGCGATCCTTGAGAAATATGGTGCCGCGCTCCGCGCCGGTCTCGCTCGTCGCCGTGCGGAGGATGATCCTCAGAGTCTCCGTCGGATCGAGGGTCGCCGCGAGGGACTTGTTCGCCTCGAGGATGACCATGAGCTTCACCATCTTGGCGCGCGTGACCGACACTTCGGCGAGAACGCGGTCGAGGACCTGTCCCTCGAAGCCGATGATGGCGTCGGCGAGCGCGGCCGCGTCGGCGAAACAGGCCTGTGGTTCTTTCGCGACGGCCCGGTCGAGGATCCCGGCGAGCTCGGGGGGGAGATCGGGTCGCAGGGTCCCCACGAGGGGGAAAGTCTCCCGGACGATCCGCCGCACCAGCCGGGCGGTGTTGTCGTCGTCGATCGGCACCCGCCCGGTGAACATCTCGTAGAGGAGGACCCCCATCGCGTACACGTCGGTGCGGACCGACGGAGACTCGCCCTGGAGAAGCTCGGGAGCGAGAAACTGCGGGGTGCCGGGGATGGTCTCGCCGCTCGGGACGAACAGGCCGGTCTCCACCGCGATGCCGAAGTCCATGAGGCGCGGCTTGCCGTCGTCCCCGACCATCACGTTCTCGGGCTTCAGGTCGCGATGGAGCACTCCGATGCGGTGCGCGGCGGCCAGCCCGTTGCAGATTCCCTTCGCGATCGCGAGCCCGCGTCCGAGCGGCAGGATCTTCTCTTTCTGCTCGATTTCCTTGAGCGTCCGGCCGGGGAGGTACTCCATCGAGACGAATTCCTCGCCTCCGATCTCGACGAGATCGAACACGCGGCAGACGTTCTCGTGAGTCACTTTCCGGGCGAGGATGATCTCCCGGCGCAGTGTCTCGCGGCGCTCCGGCGAGAACCGGTCCGGGCGGATGCGCTTCAGCGCGATTTCCTGGTCGAGCTTCAGGTCGCGCGCCCGGTAGACGACGCCCATTCCTCCGTACCCGAGGACCTGCTCGACGCGATACCGTCCACCGAGGATCGAACCGGAGCTGTGGGGCGCCTCACCCTCCACGGAAGGCGCCGCTCCCAACCCCTCCCGAGTGGGACTCTCGCTTTCCCGGGTCACCGTCGGAAGATTGTATTCGCACGACCGCGTCCGCCCGTTGTTGACTTGGCCCGCGCCCGAGGAATAGCGTGCAATGGCTTATCCGTGCCAACAGCAGGAGGAAACGTGACCAGACGCGGTCGGGTTCGGTCCACCGGCATCCTCGTTTCCCTGGGGTTCTTTTTCCTCGCCGCGGCGCCGGCGTCCCCGGCGGGCTTCTCGGTCTTCGCGCAGGGCGCCCGCGCGTCCGGGATGGGCCTCGCGTTCACCGCGGTCGCGAACGACCCCTCCGCCATCTTCTACAACCCGGCGGGGCTCGGCTGGCAGAAGCACTTCAGCTCGCAGGCGGGCGGCTCTCTCCTCACAAAGATCGACGGCGAGTTCGAAGGCGCCAACCCCTTCCCGGGAACCGGTTTCGGGGTCGAGGAGCAGCACAAGACGACGTTCTTCCTGCCGACCTTCTACGCGGTCGTCCCCCTGACCTCCACGGTCAACTTCGGGCTGGGGATCTTCGCCCCGTACGGCCTCGGGTTCCGCTGGGAGGACGCCGAGCAGTTCTCGGGCCGCTTCATCGCCCAGAACGCGGTCATCCAGTCGTCCGACATCAACCCCGTCGTCTCCTTTCAGCTTTCTCCCTCCTTCGCGCTCGCAGTGGGCGCGGACTACCGGCTCTCGAAGGTGATGCTCGAGCGGAACCAGCCGGCGATCAACCCCTTTACGCAGTCGATCGTGGACGTCGCGCACGTCAAGCTCGACAGCGAGCTCGTCGACAACAGCGGCTGGGGCTGGAACGCGGGCCTGCTCTGGAAGCCGACGACGATGTTCTCGGTCGGCGCGGCCTATCGGAGCGGGATCGAGATCGACTACGAGGGGGAGGCGAGATTCACCCAGAGGCCGACAGGGAACCCCGCGTTCGACGCCGCCGTCGCCGCCACGCTCCCGGCCGGAAGGGAAAACGTGGCCGTCACGATCGAGTTTCCCGCGACGTGGAACTTCGGTCTCGCGCTCTCGCTCCCCGGCGAGCTCCTGCTGTCGCTCGAGGCGGACTGGACGGACTGGTCCGTCTTCGACTCGCTCTTCATCGACTTCGAGAACGGCGCGCTCCCCGACCTCTTCCGGGAGACGCTCTGGAAGGACTCCTGGGCGTACCGCGGCGGCCTCGAGAAGAGGTTCGGGAACTTCGCGGTGCGGGCCGGGTACTACTTCGACGAGAGCCCGCAGCCGCTCGCCGACGTCGGCCCGATCCTCGCGGACGCCGACCGCAACGCGTACACGCTCGGCTTCGGCTACGAGACGGAGCGCTGGGGCGTGGACGTCTCCGACATCTTCATCGACTTCGACGAGCGGGATACGCGCGGAGAGGAGAACACCGACCGCTTCTTCGGGACGTACAAGGAGTCCGCGAACCTTCTCGCGATCAGCCTGCGCCTATCGTTCTGACACAGGATCCAGGAACCCTTTCAATGGAGAGAACCATGAAGAAGCTCTTTCGCACGGCGGCGTCCGGCGGGGCGCTCCTCGCCCTCCTGGCCGCGCCCGTCTATTCGCAGACGAGCTTTCGCAAGTACGTCGCGCTCGGCGACAGCCTGACGGCCGGCGTCGAGGGAAACTGCCTCGTCGAGCGGCACCAGCGCCGGTCCTATCCCAAGCTCGTCGCCGACCAGCTCGGGATCGCGGACTTCCAGCAGCCCCTGCTCTCCGAGGTGCCCCTGTCGACTCAGGGGACCGGCGTCTGCCTCGGAGCGATCGTCGCCGGCGGCACGATCACCGTTGGACCGGTCTCCAACCAGGGAGTTCCCCTGAACGCGACGCTCCCGCGCCCGTACGACAACCTCGGGATTCCGGGTGCGAACGCGGCCGACCTCGTCGACTTGAGGGTGGCCAACCCGGCGGGCAACACCGCGAACCGCGCCGCCGCGGTCGTCCTCCGGAACTTTCCGGGCGGGCCGTTCGAGGGCAAGAGCGCTCTCGACGAGGCGAACCTCCTCGCGCCCGACCTCGTGACCGTGTGGATCGGGAACAACGACGTCCTCGGCGCCGCGCTTTCGGCGGCCGCGGTCGACGGCGTCACGCTCACGCCCGTGGCCGTCTTCGACGCGAAGTACACGCAGCTCATGACCGGGCTTCGGATGACGGG
>DASRPJ010000356.1:0-7307 GCA_035646435.1 Thermoanaerobaculia bacterium
CGAGAGGTTCCCCCGCTTCCACGTCGGGGAGTCGCTCCTCCCCTTCAACCTGCCGATCTTCGAAGAGCTCGGGGTCGCCGAGAAGATCCGCGCCGCCGGCTTCCAGAAGAAGCACGGGGCGTACTTCTGGAACGAGGCGACGGGCGGCGTGCGCCCCGTCGACTTCGCGCGGGGCCTCGACGACCGCCACCCTTTCGCGTACCACGTCAAGCGCGCCGAGTTCGACCTGCTGCTCCTGCGCCACGCGGAGGAGTCGGGGGCGCAGGTGCGGGAGGAGACGCCGGTCTCGAGAGTCCTCTTCGAGGAAGGACGGGCAGTCGGCGTCGTTGCGCGCACCCCCGGCGGCGGCGAAGAGGAGATCCGGGCCCGCGCCGTCGTGGACGCCTCCGGTCAGGACGCGCTCCTCTCCCGCCAGGCCGGGACGCGCCGCTTCGATCCGAAGCTGAAACGCGCGGGCCTCTTCGCGCACTACGAGGGGATCCGGTGGCCGGAAGGCCAGACGCCGGGAGACATCCTCCTTCCGATCGACCGGGGCGTCTGGTACTGGATCATCCCGTTCTCCGACGGGACGTGCAGCGTCGGCGCCGTCTTCGAGCCGGAGGTCGCGAAGAAGGAGGCGGGAGACGCAAGCTCGCTCGACGAACGATTCGAGCGGCTCGTCCTGCGCTCCCCGCGCATGCGGGAGTTCCTCGCCGGCTCGCGCCGGACGAGCCGCGCCGTCGGCATCTCCGACTACTCGACCTCTTCCGCGCGGGCGGCCGGTGAGGGTTGGGTCCTCGTCGGCGACGCGGCGACGTTTCTCGACCCGGTGTTCTCGACCGGCGTCTTCCTCGCGATGGCGATGGGAGTCCGCGCCGCGGCGGCGCTCGACCGCGCGCTCGAAAAGCCGGGAACGGCCCGCGCGTCCGACCTGCTGCCCTACGCGAAGGCGGCGAACCGGCTCGTCGGCCGGTTCCGGCGGTTCGTCTACGCCTTCTACGACCCCGTGTTCTTCGAGGCCTTCTGCTCGAAGGAACCGGTCGACCGGATGCGCGCCGCGATCACGACGATCCTGTCCGGGGGCGTCGAGAGGATTCCGCTCGGCGCCCGGATCTGGATCGAGATCGTCTTCCTGTCGATCGCGTTCGACCGCTTTCGCCGCCGCCTCGGCCTCGGGCCGAAGCCCGAGGAGGCGACGGCGGCGACGTCGCCGGGCTAGCCTCCGAGCAGCCCCTTCTTCAGGTCGGGCTGAACCGGGTTTGTGCCGAGCCACACGGAGAAGAGGGCGTCGGCGAAGTCCTTGCCCTCGATGACGCCCTTGTCGACGTTCTTCGCCGAGACGACCGTTCCGCGGCCGGGCACGTAGGTGAGGTGGATCTGATCGCCCTTCTCGACGTTCGGAATCATCGAGTTCAGCCGGTCGAGCCGCGCCTTCAGCCCCGGAAGCTCTCCTTTCGAGTTCTTCTCGAAGCCTTCCGAGATCGCCTCCGTGATCTTCGATCGGTCGAGGCTCCGCAGGATCGAGAGGTGCATGCGCTTGACCTGGTCGGAGGAGATTACGGTGGCGGCATCCTTCGACGGCGTCTCGAGGTAGAGGCCGGCGACGTAGACCCTGAAGACCATCTTCGTGCGGAGCCCGGCGCCGTTCAGCTCGAGGGTCTTGCCGTCGACGGAAACGGTGTTCGGCAGCGCGACCCCCGCGACGTCCCGGGCGGTGACCGCCGGCGCGGCGGCGAGGCCGAGGAGAAGCGCGAGAGAGAGGGTTCTTTTCATCGGGTTCACCTCGTTCGACGCGGGAGCTTATCGCTCATCCGGGCGCGTACCGCGCCTGGGCCATGTCGATGATCTCGCCGATCATCTGCGTGTAGTTGCGCCCGGCCTTCTTCGCCGCCATCGCGAACTCCGCCGTCGAGGCCAGCCAGGGGTTCGGGTTGGCCTCGATGACGAAGACCTCCCCCTTCTTCGACAGTCGCATGTCGATGCGCCCGTAGTCGCGGAGCTTCAGCGCCTGGTACGCCGACAGGGCGGTCTCCGACAGACGTTTCGTCGTCGCCTCGTCCAGGTCCTCCGCGGGCGCGGACTTCGTGACCTTGTAGGCCTCTGTCTCCTTCTCCCACTTGACCTCTTTGCCCGCGATCTTCGGCGTTCCCTTCGGGAGCTTCGAGAGATCGAGCTCGACCATCGGAAGGACTTCCGGGCTCTCGTTCCCGAGAATCGCGGCGTAGATCTCCCGGCCCTCGATGTACTCCTCGATGAGAGCGGGCGAGTCGAACTCCTCCTGGATGTAGTGGATCCGCTCCATGAGCTCCTTGACGCTCTCGACGACGGACCCCGTGTCGATCCCGATCGAGCCGTCCTCGGACGTGGGCTTCACGATGAGCGGGAACGAGATGTCCTGAGAGTGGTCGAGCTTGCCCCGATAGGAGGTCGCGAAGTACGGCGTCTTGATCCCGTGGAACGCGAAGATCTTCTTCGCGAGCGACTTGTCCTGCGCGAGGTACATCGCGTGCGGCCCGGCTCCGGTGTACGGGCAGTCCAGAAGGTCGAGGTACGCCGCGATGTTCATGTCCTTGGTGTCGTCGCCCGCGTAGGACTCGGTCAGGTTGAAGATCAGGTCCGCGCCGCAGCGGGACACGGCGACGAGTGACTTCTCCCCGCCGTCCAGCACCTGGTAGGAAGGCTCGTGCCCGAGCTTGCCGAGCGCCTCGAAGATCTCTTCCCGGTCCGCCTTCTCGACTTTCTTCTTCCGGCGGCGCTTCTTTCCTCGCGGCGGTTTCTCGGGCGGAGGCTCGGGCGCCGGCTCGGGGTCTTCCTCCCAGAGGTCGTACAGCACGGCGACTTTCAGCTTCTTCGAGCTCATTTTCGTCGGCTCACGACTGGACGAACTTCCCGCGCGTCAGGTAGTTCATCGCGAGCGCGGTCGCGTACACGGTGATCTCCGTCAGGTGCTCCCGCTCGGACTTCACTTCGGCGCGGAGGTCCTGATCCGCGACCTTCGCGACGATCGCGTCGACCAGGCCGCGGACGAGCGACCGGTGGACGCCGGTCCAGTACGTCACCTTGTCGATGAGCGCCTCCCGATTCTCGCGCAGCAGGGCTTCCGCCGGACGCACCCCCTTCTTTCTCCTCTTCGACGTCTTGAAGATGTCGGCGAGGTCCGCTTCGAGCGGCAGCTCCTCCGCGGAGAGAGGCTCCACGAGCGCCTGGCGGTAGAAGTCGGCGACCGTCGTCTCCATCTCTTCGACGGTCACGTCGGTCCTGCCCCGGAGCCGGATCGGATCGACGTCGCCGAACCGGCGGGCCATCCGGTCGACGTACTTCAGCTTCGCGAGCGCCTTCCAGCCCCGATACCGGGTGCGCCACTTCGAGCGCGGCGTGAGCCATACGGCGAACGTCTCCGCGAAGTCCTCGTCCGGGTGCTTCTGCGCGTACCACCCCTCGATGTGCCTCACGAAGCTCTTCGAGAACGGGACGGGCCGGTAGTTCTCCCGATAGGGCCGGCGGAAGGGACCGAACAGCTCCCGCCACTCCGGGGTCCCGTAGAGGCGATAGGCGTAGTTGAACGCGTGGCCCGCCTCGTGGCGCAGGTACATCATGATCTCCCGCTCGTCCTCGAGGTCGTTCATCTCCTTCTCGAGCCGGGCGAGCTTCGGGTTGGCGAGATAGAACGGGATCCCGATGACGGGCTCCCCGGAGGGACAGCCCCACTCGTCGGTCAGGTAGCAGAGCGGCTTGAACTTCCGGATTCCCTTGCGCTCGAGCTCGCGGTAGAGGCGCTGGATCGACCGCTCGAGAGGAGAGCCCTCGAGGATGAGACCCAGCTCCTTGATCGGCTTCGAGAGGATTTCCTGGACGTCGGGGGGCGCTTTTTCGAAGGCTTGCAAGGATCTTCTCCGGAAGCGTAGCACGACCGGATCGTCGGACGTTGACCGGAGCGACGTAAGTCTCTACCCTTGAAACCGTTCCATGGACATCTTCTTTCTGGGGCAGCTCGTCCACACGGTCGGCGCGCTCCTGCTCGCCGCGATCTTTCTCTACCTCTCGCGCGGAAAGGGCAATCGCGCGCTGAACGCGGCGGGAGTCGCGTGGGCTTTTCTCGCGCTCTCGCTCGCTTCTCTCCTCCTGCTGTCGAACCGCGGCCTTCCTTACGAGAACCTCCTCTTCCAGTACTGGAAGACGTTCTTCATGGTGTCTCTCGTGATCGCGGCCCGGCGGATGGACCGTCCGGCTCCGCTCGCGCGGCCGCTCACGATCACGGCGTTCGCCGGACTCCTCCTCTCGGTCCCGCTCGTCCTCTGGGGCGGGGCGGGGTCGAGCTTCTACGCGCTGCACTCGGCGATTCTCGCGATCGTCTGGGCGGGCGTCGCCGTGGTGATCTTCACCGGCCGTTCGACCGGCATCGGCAAGAAGTTCGCCGCGCTCCTCGCGATGTCGAATGCCGCATTCCAGGCGACGTACGCGATCTTCTTTCAGCTCGACGCGGCGAACGGCGTCCGCGACGATCCGTTTCTTCTCTACTCCGGCTTCTACGACCTCTTCCTGGGGATGCTCTTCGGGATCGGCCTCATCATCTGGGCCATGGAGGAGACGGAAGCGCGGCTCGCGATGATCCACGCCCGCGCGGTCGACGACACGCGCCGCCGGAAGCGCCTCGCTCTCATCGACCCGCTCACCGAGATCTACAACCGTCACTTCTTCGACGAGATCCGGCCCTCGCTCGAACGGGAGGCGGCGGGGGGCGCGATCGTGCTCGTGGACGTCGACGAGCTGAAGACGATCAACGACACCAAAGGGCACGACGAGGGGGACCGGGCGATCTGGACGATCGCGACCGCAATCAAGAAGTTGATCCGCGGCGCGGACTTCCTAATTCGATGGGGGGGAGACGAGTTCCTGATCATCCTACCGGGAATGGACGAGGACCTCGCGAAGAAGCGTTTCTACATGCTCCCGGGCAAGATCGAGGAGGTTCGCCAGTCTCCGAGGCTGAAGGACCGGGCGTACCAGCCCTTCCTGTCCGCGTCGGTCGGCGTCGCGTGCTTCTCCCGCCGGGTCTCCATCGAGCAGGCGATCGAGAAGGCCGACGGCGTCATGTATGAGAGGAAGAAGGCGCACAAGGAGATGCGGGGATAGGCTCGGCAGCATGAACTACCACTGGCTCGACTGCCCTGAATGCGGCTGCCACGTCGCCGTCAACTGGACGGTGGCGACGGATCACCTCGCCGGGTCGGTGCGGAGGTGGTCTTCCGACCGCTCGGTGAACGACGGAAAGGCCTTCGCGCTCCCGCGGGGCGCTCATCCGGAAGGCAGCGTGGCCGGCGCCGTCGTCTCCTGCGTCTGCGGCGCGTCGATCCCGCTTCCTGCGAAGCCGGACGCGGTGGGTGGAGAGCGCACGGAGGATTTCCGGGTCACGCTCCAGTCGCGGGACTAGCGAACCGGGGCTGCCGTGAAGCGCATCCCGATCGAAGACTCTCTCGACATCCACTCCTTCCTCCCCCGCGACGTGCCTTCGGTGGTCTCGGAGTACCTGGACGAGGCCCTGCGTCACGGGCTCGGCGAGGTTCGGATCATTCACGGCAAGGGAAAAGGGGTCCGGCGGGCGGAGGTCCAGCGCCTTCTGCGCGGCGACTCGAGGGTGGCCGCCGCGTCCGATGCTCCGCCCGATCGGGGAGGTTTCGGAGCGACGATCGTCGTTCTGAAGAGCGGACCGGAGACCCGCGGCGCTCGTTAGACCGGTTCGATTTCCACCCGGACCGGCATCGCCGCCCGCGCGACCTTCGAAATGATGCAGTACTTCTCGGCGAGCGCGAGCGTCTTCTCGACCTTCGGCGTGTCCGCCGCGAGAAGCGCCCCGGGCACCCGGGCGTGGATGACCGCCCCCGTCATCCGAAAGCCACCGGCCGGGTCGTTCGAAAGGGTCCCCGACACGCGCAGGGCCGGCTCCGCGTAAGCCACCTGGAGCTTCCGGAGGAAGATCGCCCACGTGTTCACGAAGCACGCGGCGACCGCCGCGAGCAGCAGCTCTTCCGGGTTCGCCGCGCCTCCGGCGCCTCCGAGCCCCGTCGCGCCGGCGATCGGTACGTCCAGGGTGCCGTTCTCCGATCGGACGCGGCCCGACCCGGCGCCGTCTCCGCTCCAGACCGCGGAGACCGTGAAGTGCTGATCTGCGCTCGTCTCGGTCGTCGCCGCGGCCGAGGGTGCCGGCGCGGCGCCGTCCGCCTGGGACGCGCGCTCGTTCTTGCCGGAAGGGATCTCCTCGTCCGCCACGCCGGGGCATCATAGACCGCGTGAACGCCGCTCACACGTTCGCTCGCTTCGCCGCCGGGGCGCTCGCGATCGTCCTCGCCGCGGGCTGCGCGAGCCGGCCGCGGCCGACCGCCGAAGCCGTGCGGCGATCCCGGAACCCTCCGGCGACGGTCGAAGGCACCGTCCGCGATCCGGCGGGGAATCCCGTCGCCGGTCTGTCGGTGCAGGGCCTTCCGCGAGAGAAGGACCTGGCGTGGTCGCCCGCGGCGGTCACCGACCGGGAGGGCCGCTTCCGCCTCACCCTGGACGCGCCCGGAGAGTACGGGTTTCTCGTCACGTCCGGCCGCATCACGCTCGTGACTCCGCGCCCGGACGATCCTTCGCGGGCGGTCGTCTCCGTTCGTCCCGGCGAGCGTCGCACCGGTCTCGCGCTCGTCTTCCACCCGGAGGACGGGGAGAAGGCGATCCTCTCGCCCCGATAGGGGATGTCCCGTGTCCTAGAATCCGACCCATGCCGGGCGATGCCTCGACCGAGCCGCGCCGGGTTTCCTGCGCGATCAACGGGGAGGAGATCGGCGTCTGGGCCGGCTACCGCCTCTGGGACGCGGCGCTCGACGCCGAGGCGGGGCTCTGGAAGTGGTGCGGCGGGCTGGGGGTCTGCACGACGTGCGCGGTCCTGCCGCTCGCGGGCGCGGAGAACCTGACGCCGCCGACGCGCCTCGAGAAGATTTCCCTCGCGACGTGGTGGCTCGGCAAGCCGATCGCCTTCGTCCGGAAACGCTGGAAGGGCAGAACCGTGCGCCTCGCCTGCCAGACGTACGTCAGCGGACCGGTCGAAGCCGTCGGGCTCTTCGGAAAGAAGGCCCGCAGGGTCCGCGCCGCTCACGGACTTCCCTGATCGCGAGAGCCCGGACGCCGCCGTGAACCGCGCCGCGTGGAGACTCGTGACCGGCGTGGCGGCGGCGGGCGCCCTCTTCCTGGGCGCATCCTGGCTCGCGTCGCGCCGACTCGCCAACCGCCTCCTTTCGGCGACCGGGCTCGGACCGACGCCCGACACGGCGCCCGAGCTCGCGGCGGCGCTG
>DASRPJ010000357.1:0-3372 GCA_035646435.1 Thermoanaerobaculia bacterium
TCGAACGATCCGTCGCGCGAGCGGGACCGGGGTAGCGCCTCCGGTACTCCTGGCGCGTCCAGGAGTCGAGCGCGTAGAAGTCGTGCCGCCCGAGGATTCGAATGAGCCCCTCGGCGGCGTAAGGACCGAACCCCCTCTCCGAGACGATCGCCGCGCGCAGGTCCTCGGAAGAGAGCGCGCCGCCTTCCCAGCGGGAGAGGTCGAGCTTCCCGGACGCCACGCGCTTCGCGAAGTCGGAGAGCGCCTGCGCGCGATAGCCGCAGCGAACGCGTTTGCCGATCGTCGCGACGGAGAGCCTCGCGACGGACTCCGGCGTCGGGAACGCGCGGCCGTCCGCTCCGGCGAGCTCGATCAGCCGCGTGACCATTCCGCGCGTCGCCGCCCAGGAGCAGTTCGTCGTGAAGAGCATCTTCACCGCGTCCTCGAAGACCGTCGGCCCGCGGAGCATCCGGGCGCCGCGGCCCTGGAGAGCGGCAGCGAGCGCGGGCTCGGCGGCGAACGACCGGGCCGCGGCCGCGAAGTCGAGGTCGAGAGAGAACACGCGTCGCGCGATGGCGCGCAGCCGCGAGGAGTCGAGCCCCTCACTCCGGGCTTCCAGCTTCCCGCCGCGAACGCGGAAGGTGAGCTCGTGGGCCTCCCCGCCTGCGGGGAGAGGGTCGGGGTGAGGGGCCGCGACGTGAGTCCGGAGCACGCCGCGCTCCCGGTCGTAGGAGAACGGCGCCAGGTTGTACCAGCCGTGCGACCGCACGGTGCCGTCGAAGGAAAAGCCGGAGGGGAGGACCAGCCCGACGAGAGCCAGGGCTAGGACTTCTTCGGAGCGGCGGCTCCCTCGTCCTTCTTCGTCTCGAGCGCGGGATCGTAGATCTTGATGAAGGCGTCGCGTCGCAGCTTCTCGATGTACTCGCTGTAGCGCTTGTCGTAGAGGTCGTCCCCGATCCGCGCGCGCAGGTCCTCCCGGACCTCGGCGAAGGGGCGATAGCCCGCGGGGCGGCGGTCCGTGACGTGGAAGAGGTGGATCGACGAGGAGAGGAGCACGGCCGGCGGGTGCTCCTGCGGCGGATCGGAGAAGACCGCGGCGTCGAGCGCCGTGACGAGCTCGCCCTTGCTCACGCTGCCGAGCGCTCCGCCCCGCTCCTTCGCGTTGCCTTCCGAGTATTCCTTCGCGACGTCCGCGAACGGCGTCCCCGCCGCGATCTTCGCCCGCGCCTCTTCGATGCGCGCCGCGGCTCGCGCACGGGCCGCCGGGTCGTCCGGCTCGAAGCGGATGACGATCTCGGAGACCTGGGCCTGCTCGACGACCTTGTAGAGCTGTTCCTTGCGCCGCTCGTACTCGAGGCGCAGCGTGTCGTCGGTCATGTCGAGCTT
The DNA here is from genome assembly GCA_035646435.1 of Thermoanaerobaculia bacterium. GTDB lineage: Bacteria > Acidobacteriota > Thermoanaerobaculia > UBA5066 > Gp7-AA6 > Gp7-AA6. The sequence goes on from DASRPJ010000357.1 coordinate 1,366, forward strand.
CGAGCTGATGTCGCGCCCGACGACTTTCTGGAGCGTGATCGTGTTGCGCATCTGCCGCTTCAGGTCGTCGCGCGTGAGGTTGGAAGACTTGAGCGCGTTCTCGAACTCCTCGTCGGTGGCGAGGTTGTACTGGCGCTTCACGCGCTCGACCGCGACCTCGACCTCTTCGTCCGTCGCCGCGACCTCGAGCTCCTTCGCGCGCTCCTCGAGGAGCTTCTCGTCGATGATCTCGGCGAGGAGCTTCCGGCGCGCCTCGAGCGGGTTGTTGCCCGCCTGTGGCGAGGAGAGGAAGGCCGCGAATCGCTTCTCGAAATCGGTGTGGGTGATCAGCCGGTCGTTGACGCGGGCGACGATCTTTTCGACGAGCTCTCCCGCGGACGCGGCCGCACCGAGAGCTGCCGTCAGAGCGAGAGCCGGGACGAGACGTCTCATCGGGGAATTCATAACACGACCGGTTCGGGAGAATTCCACCGGACGGGGGGTTCGGCTATCGGAACGCCGCAGTGTCGGCGACGCTCGCCATCGTTCCGGCCGGGTTGAAGTAGACCTTCTCTGCTCCGTTGGCCTGATCGGTGATCGTGATCGTGTACTCGACGTCCGAGAGGGCGCCGTAGAAGACCCACCAGTGCCCGTTGAACGCGCGGCCGTCCACGACCTTGACGATCACCTCGACGTTGCTCGGCGTGAAGAACCAGAAGTACACCGTGTTCGACGTCAGGACGACGCCCTGCGCCCGCCCCGATGTCCCCTGCGACGGGACCCGCCAGTCGACCCGGATGAAGAAGGGCGCCGCGCTCGAACCGAGCGCGAGCTCGCGCCGCGCCGACTCGGCGTCCGCGCCGGGGGCGCTCATCGTCCACCCGGCCGACCAGGCCGGGAACGCGGACGTATCGCCGACGCTTGCGAGCCTTCCTTGCGGGTTCTCGTATCGCCGCACGCGCCCGGTCCAGACGTCCCGGAGCGTGATGTCGTACTTGACGTCCGAGAGCGCGCCGTAGAAGAACCAGTACGAGTTGTTGAACCCGCGACCGTCGAGGACCTTGTTGACGACCTCGACGTTGTTCGGCGAGAAGAACCAGAAGTACCCCGTGTCCCGGGCGATCGGACCCCCGAGGCCGAAGCCCGAGAGCCCCTGGCTCTGCACCCGGTATTCGGCGGAGACCTCGAACCGGTTGTCGTTCAGACACAGCTTCGACGCGGAGGACACGCAGACCGGGTCATCGTCGCGCTCGTACTCGAAGGTCCGGAGCCAGCCCGCCTGGAAGCCGGTGACCGCGAAGGTCGTCCGGCGTCCGAAGGAGGGCGCGACCGCGATCTGTTTGAAGCCCGGATCCCCCGGGATCTCGTAGGACACGTCGAGGGTGAGCTGCGTGCCGAGCCGCTTGTAGACGCGGACCTCGTCCTTCGCGCCTGCACTGACGGTGACCGCGAAGAGGCGGTCGTAGGTCACGTGAAAGCCCGTCAGAAAGTGTCCCGCAGGTGTGCTGCCGAGGAGATTGAAATTTCCCGAGGGCTCGACGCGGTAAGTCGCGATCTGGTCCTGTTCGATTCCCGGCTGATTCGAGCGCAGGCCCACGTAGAGCAACTGTGAGGCGGGCGAAGTGCCGCCGACCTCGTCGCCGAACGCCATCGCGGTGGGGCGCTGCGCCAACAGGGAGCCCGCGACGGACGAGAGGCTCCAGGTCGGGCGGTCGAACCGGTAGGTGCCGAGGTAACTCGGATTCGTGCTCCCCACCGCGACGATCCCGTTCCGGTTGACGTCGACGAGGGAAGGACCCGGCGGCGCGCTGTAAGCGGCGCCGAACGACCACGTGTGGCGGTCCCGGTCGCGGCGGAAAACGGAGATGTCGTTGGACGCCAGGTTGGCGCCGAAAGCATAGCGGCCGTCGTCGGTCACGGCGATATCGGCCAGGTCGTTCCCCCCGCTGCCGAATTTCGAAATGAAGTTCACGACTCCGCCGAGGCCCGACCCGTATTCCCCGACCTCGTTGCTCCGCGAGCAGCCTG
>DASRPJ010000358.1:0-7236 GCA_035646435.1 Thermoanaerobaculia bacterium
AGGTTGGGGTACTCGGCGAGCCCCGCCATGACCATGTATCCGCCGTAGGAGCCGCCCATGATCCCCGCGCGCTTGGCGTCCGTGATCCCCGCCTTCACCAGATGGTCGACCGACGCTTTGATGTCGCGGACGGCGTTCACGCGGAGCGCGCCGTTGTCGAGGTTCACGAACTTCTTCCCGAAGCCCCAAGAGCCGCGCACGTTCGGCGCGAACACGGCGATGCCCTGCGAGAGGAGCGCCTGGTAGGTGGTGTTGAAGCTCGGGCGCTCCTGCCCCTCCGGGCCGCCGTGGAAGCTGAAGACCGTCGGGTAGGGCGCGCTCCCGGACTTCGGCCGATAGAGCCAACCCGAGAGCTCGAGATTGTCGTGCGCGGAGTACTCGACGAGCTCCGGCTTGACGAGCTGCGAGAGGTCCACGCCGGCGTGCGGGCTGCGGGTCACCTGGCGCGCCTTGCCGGTGCCCATCTCGAGAATCCACACGTCGGCCGGGCTCGACGAGCCGGAGTTCACGAGCGCGAGCTTCGTGTCGTCCTCGGAGAACTCGCTCGCGAACGTGATGTCGGCGGGGAGCTTCGGGCCGGGCTGCATCCTCCTCGTCTGCAGGTCGAGCAGCGAGAGCTCGTGCCGGCCCGCGCGGTTCCACATGAGGAACGCCACCGAGCCGCGGTGGTTGACGACGAAGCCTTCGAGCTCCGCGTCGTCGCGCTTCGCGAGAGGCTCGAACTGGCCGGGCTTCCCGCCCGCGTCGATCGTGACTTTTCCGAACGTCGTCAGGTCCTGGCCGGCGTTCGACGAGACGTACACGGTCCGGCCGTCCGCCCCGAAGGCGCCCTCGAACTGCGCGGGGGGCGCGTGCGGGGTGAGCCGGATCTCCGCTTCGCCGTCGAGCGCGACGCGATAGATGTCGTTGTCGCCGCGGCTCGCGACGCGTTGCACGAGCGCGTACTTGCCGTCGCGGCTGACGTCGGCGACGACTCCGATGCCGGGGTTCTTCGCGACGAGCCGCGCGGGTCCGCCCGCGGGGTCGATCAGGTACGCGTCCATCGCGGCGCCATCGCGGCGGTTCGAGGAGATGGCGATCGCCTTTCCGTCGGGCGTCCACGTCGCAAGCCAGTTGTTGACCTTGCCGCCCTCGGTGAGCTGGCGCATCCCGGTGCCGTCGGGGCGCACGACGGCGATCTGCGAGTTCAGGCCGCCGCCGGGCGCGAGCTGGAAGGCGATCCACTTGCCGTCCGGCGACCAGTCGATCGACGTCACGGGGTCGTCGAGCGCCGTCACCTGGTCGGGCCAGCCGCCGTCGGCCGAGACGACCCAGATCTGCGGCAAGCCGCTCATGTTCGAGAGGAAGGCGACCTGCTTGCCGTCGGGCGACAGCGACGGTGAGTTCGCGAAGCCGATCCGCGCCATCGTCGCGACCGTTCGTTCGAGGTCGTCCGCGAGCGCGGTCGACGACACGAGCACGAGAAGCGGCAGCAGTCTCTTCATGGGAATCTCCTCGAAATCATTCTCCGGCCGCCGGACCGGAGAGCGCCAGGACTTCCTCCTCCGTGAGCCCGTAGAGCGGCGGGACCGCGATCCCGCGCATGCCGGCCATCATGTAGAGCTGGCCGCGGTGGTGAGCCTCGTGCTCGACCATCGCGCGCATCCACTTCCACACGGTAATGGGCGTTCCCGCCGGCGTATCGCACTTCGCCTCCAGGTCCTCGGCCGTCAGCGCGCCGAAGATCTCGAGCGACTCCGCGTGGCAGCGGCCCACGTACGCGCGGATGGCGTCGGCGCCGCTCGCGAGCGACTCGGAGTGACCGGGGTACGCGCTCGGGCGGCGCCGGACGTTCTCGCCGTACATGTACCGCTCGATGCCGGCGAGGTGCCGGAACACGTCGCCGAACGTGTACTTGCCGGGCGCGTGCGTCCACTCGAGGTCTTCGGCGGGAAGGAGGTCGAGCACGCGCATCGTGCGGCCGCGGAACTTCCGCCAGTAGTCGACGAACGCCGGCGCATCGATCCGCACGACCGGCTCAGTTCGGAAGAGGCTCACGCCCGTCGATCAGCCAGCAGCCGTCGACTTTACGGAACCGCATGACGGTCGAGCCGGCGGTCGCTCGGGCGTTTTCGCCGGAAACCTTCGGCTCGCCGAGCGGGGCGTTCAGGTCGCCGCCCCCGACGACGAGCTCGTCGAGCTTGGGCGGCGCGCCGGAGACGCCGGCCGCCTTGGCGGCGGCCTCGACCTTCACGAAGAACGCCTCCATCTCGCGGGCGTATCCCACGTGGTCGATCTTCGCGAATCGCGCGTGGACGGCGGGTTCCTGCATCTTCATCAGGCGCGGCGTGCCGATCTGCGCGATCGTGGGCGCCTTGTACTTCACGAGGATCCGGTCGAGCTCGGCGAGGAGCTTCTTTTCGGCCGCTTTCGCCTTCTCCGCCGCGCCGGGACTGTTCGACATCGAGCCCGAGAGCCCGCCGATCTCCGCGACCATCGACGCGCCGACCGCGTACTCGACGGAGTTCCGCGTGCGGTAATCGGGGGTGAGGGTGAGCGTCACGGCGCCCGCGTCCTTGCCGGCGACCGCCGCCTTCGCGTTCTTCCACGCGTCCGCCGGAGTCGCGGCGCATGAAGGCGACGGCGGCGGTGGGGCGAGCGCGAGGGCCAGTACGAGAGCGGCGCCGAAGAGGTTCATCCGCGGGATCTCCTTCTTTTATCCGGAGCCGGGGTGGACCGTCACGGCGGTGCCGTAGCAGAGGACCTCGGTCACGCCCTGCATCACTTCCGTCGCGTCGTACCGCACGCCGATGACGGCGTTCGCGCCGAGCTCCTCGGCGTGGCGGAGCATCCGCGCGAAGGCGTCCGCGCGGGTCGTCTCGCAAAGCTCCTCGAAGAGCGTGATGTTGCCGCCGACGATCGTCTGGAGCGCGCCGCCGATCGTTCCGACGATCGAGCGCGACCGCACGGTGATCCCGCGGACGACGCCGAGGGACCGCGTCACGCGGAATCCGTCGAGGGCGGGGCTCGTGGTCGTCATGGCGGGATTCATGGGCGGATTATCCCCCTTCGCCCTCGGACGGCTTGAAGTTCGACACGTTGCCGACCCGGACCCATCGTCCCTCCTTCTTCTCGTAGAGCTCGATCCACGCGCTCACGAACTCCAGCGGCCGGACGGCTCCCGACGGCGTCGTCTGCTCGCCCCGCGCCTCGACCTGCACGATCACCCAGCCGAGAGATCCATCGGACGACACCCGCACGATCGGCGGAACCTTGTCGGCGTAAGTCGAAAAACGGGTCGCCTTCAGGTAGGGACCCAGGCGCTCGCGCCGCGCGTTCCGGTCCGGCCGCGTGATCTCGCCGCGACCGGCGACGACGTAATCGTCCCCCTCGGCCCGGAGGAGGAGCTCGACGTCGCTCTCTCGATGCGCGCGCATCACCTCTTCGTGAAGCGCGAGGAGTTGTTGCGCGTCGGATGGTGAGCGCGCGCCCCCGGTCGCGCAGCCGACGAGGAGGAGGGCAATCGCCGGGAGCCCCGTTCGCCTCATTTCGGATCCTCTCTACTCAGCGCCCGCTCTGACGAGGGCGTGGAGCTTGGTGATCGTTGCCCAGTTGCGCGTGGTCGCGCGATCGCCGAGGAGCCTGGTCACCGCGGCGAAGAGCGGGCTCTCGAGCATCGACTTCGGGCACCACACGTACGCGGCGCGCGTCCCCACGCCGAGGGCCTCCGGCGACCACTGCTTCCGCGCCAGCGGGAGCAGCCCTTTCCGGTCCGCCGGGTCGGTCAGGACCGTAACGAGGAGTCGGGAGGGGTCGTCCGCGATCCGGCCGAGCGGGTTCTCGGCCACGACGGCGGCCAGCTCCTCGACGGACAGAACCGTCACCCGCGCCGAGACGCCGAGACGCTCCGGCATCGCGTCCTCGATCCGCCGGGCGGGACCCTTCCGGGAAGACGCCGGAACCGTGAAAACGAGGTTCCCGCTGTTCAGGAGCGTGCGGACGTCGCGGTAACCGAGACCCTCGACGAGCGCTCGCAGATCGGCCATCGCGACGCGCTTCGCCCGCCCCACGTTGATCCCGCGAATCAGCGCGACGTGCCGGCTGCTCATCTCTCCGGGATTACGGACTCGAGCTCCGGCGGGTTTTCGAGGACTTCCCGCATCTCATCGAGCCGGCGCCGGGTCTCGGCGGTCCGCTGGAGCCACCGGGTCGAAGCGGGGGTCCATCGCGGGTGCTCCGCGGCCCACGCGCGGTACTCGGTCTCCCAGGCGGTGAGCTCCTCCTCGAGCCGATCCAGGACCATCCCCACCTTCCCGTTTTCGCCTGCCGTCTGAAAGAGGAGGTGCGCGACGTCGAACCGGGAGCCGAAAGGAAGCGGCATCCCGGTCGCTCTCGCGAGGTGGCCGATCTTCCCGCGCGAAAGAAATATCCCCGACCGCGCCGGCGCGAGAAGGAAGCGGACGACCTGTGAAAGGCTGATCTCCTCTTCGTCGGCCACCGTGGTGTCATCCCGAGCGGAGCGAGGGATCTGCGGCCCTTTCGACAGAGCCACAGATTCCTCGTCGCTCCGCTCCTCGGAATGACAAGGGGAAGCCCGCTCCTCGGAATGACAAGGGGAAGCGCGCTCCTCGGAATGACGAGGGGAAGCGCGCTCCTCGGAATGACAGAGGAGGGCGCCTTCCAGAACCTGGTCACGCGTCGTGGCGGCGACGGCCCGGTAGAAAGGGTGGGCGGACGGTTCGCGCTCGACGGCGAGACAGCAGATCGGGACCCACTCGGAGAGCGACGAAAAGAGCTCGGCGTCTTTCCCGCCGCCTTCCGCGAGGTGATCGAGATAGCCCAGGCCGAGCCCGACGTGGTCGGGCGCCCCCACCTCGAAGAGCTCGGCCGGGCGGTAGCCCCGCTCCTCGTACCGCCGCGCCGCCCGCGCGGCGGCGGGGCCGTTCAGCTCGCCTGAGGGGTCGGTGAAAGCCGTGCCGTAGGGATAGACGTTCAGGAGGAAGAGGTCCGCGTACGCCGCGGCCATCTCGTCCGGCTCGCCGACGTGCAGCGCGAGGGTCGGGATCTCTCGGGAGTCGGTAAGCGTCGCGGAGTCCGGCTCGCGAAGCCAGAGGCGGGACAGGAGTCCGAGGGCAGACTCGTTCACTACTCCGCCCCTCCGGACACAGAGCGCGGACGCCGGTACGCCTCCCGGTCCGGGCGGAAGGGACGCAGCATCCAGTGGGGCCGCCGCCATTCCCCCGTCGGCGGTCGCGTCAGCGCGAGCCAGCGCCGGAAGACTTCGTGCGACGTGTTCGTGTCCACGCGGACGTCCCCGTAGCGGTCCTGCGATTCCGCCCGCGTGACCTTCACCTTCTGGTGCCAGCAGTGGCTGCCGCTCACGGGATCGGGCTGCACGGGAAACGTCAGGTTCTGATGGACTCCCGCGTCGGTCCACCAGATCCTGCTGGTATCGGGGTCGGAAGACTCGTAGGGGCCGACGCCCTTCTGCTGCCGGAGGTCCCACCGGCCGTCGGACTCGTTCAACTCCACGAGCGCGGAGGCGAGGCGGCTGACCCCGTCCCCTTCCGCGAGCCGCCAGCGGCCGAGGTGGTGCGAGCACGCGATCACGCCGGGCCGGATCCCCTCCGTGACCCAGACCTTGTCGACGAACCACCCGATCTCCGTGGAGACGCGCACCAGGTCGCCGGTCGCCACACCGAGCCGCGCGGCGTCGGACGTGTGGATCCACGTGGGGTTCGAGTGGGAGATCTCGACGAGCCACTTCGCGTTGGCGCTGCGCGTGTGGATCAAGGTCGGCAGGCGATACGTCGAGAGCAGGACGAACTCGTTCGCGGAGCGGTCGACGGAGTCCGGATGGATGTGGCTCCGAACGTACTCCGGGATCGCGAGCTCCGGCCAGCCGAACTCCGCGACCGTCGGCGAATAGAACTCGAGCTTGCGCGACGGGGTGCGGAACCCGAACTTTGCCGTGCCGTCGATCTCGACGCCAATCGGGCGGCCGAGCTCCGTCGGCACGGGCACCGGCGTCGGCACGATGTTCCGGGGCGGCGCGGCGGGAGAGCTCGTGTAGAGGATCCGCGTCACCTCGTCCACCCGCGCCGCGGCGACTTCCTCCGGCGAAAGGGAGCGCTCGAACTCGGGCTCGGCGCCCGCGCGGATCTCGAACGCCCCGTACTTGCGCATGTAGGCGAGCGGCGCGAGACCCTCTTTCGCGGCCGCCTCCGGCAGGCCCGGCACCGTGTTCTCGAACATCCAGCCGAAATACTCGTCCATCGTGATGCGCTCGCCGGCACGGTACGGCGACTCGAAGTACTGGCGGATGCCGAGCGAGCCGTCGGGATCGATCTCCCAGGAGAGGTCCACCCAGAACTCCGTCTCCTCCCACACCTGCCCCGGGTTCGCCTCCCAGGTGCGGGCGACCGGATTGCCGAGCCTCTCCAACGCGACGCGGCGAACGGGCTGCCGGAACGCGATCCACTGCCCGGCGTGCGTCTCCTGGCTCATCATGTCGTGCCGCTCGGAGCCGTGTCCCATGGGCAGAACGTAGTCCGCCCACCACGCCGTCTCGTTCCACGTCGGCGTCAGCGCGACGTGGAGGCCGATCTTCGACTCGTCGCGCAGGACCTCGAGCCACGTGAACCCGTCCGGGTTCGTCCACATCGGGTTGTAGACGCGCGTGAAGTAGACGTCGAGCTTTCCGCGCCCCTCCTTCAGGAAGTGCGGGAGGAGGAAGCTCATCTCGAAGTAGGAGAGCGGGTACTCGGCGGGCCACGTGAGCCCGTTCCAGCGCTTCACGTGCGGCGCGAGCTTGTGCGGACGAGGCACCCACTTGTCCCACGCGTTGGCCGACGTGCCGCCCTCGACGCCGATCGAGCCGGTCAGGACGGAGAGGAACCAGAGGCAGCGCGCGACCTGCCACCCCCCGAGGTTCCCCGCGGCGGCGCTCCTCCAGTTGTGAGCGGCGAGCCTGCCGCCGCAGTTGGCGACGTCTGAGGCAATTCCCTCGAGGACCCGCGCGTCGACGCCGGACTCGCGCGCGGCGAAGTCGAACGTGTACTGCGCGTAGAGAGTCTTCAGAACGGAAACGAAGGACTCGAACGTGACGGGCGAGCCCGGGTGGACGAGGCGCAGGTACTCCTCCCAGTTCACCCAGCGGCGGACGAAGTCGCGGTCGAAGCGCCCGGTCGAGAGGAGGTGGTTGGCGATGGCAAGGAGGATCGCGGCTTCGGAGCCGGGCCACGGCGAGATCCAAGT
>DASRPJ010000359.1:0-11544 GCA_035646435.1 Thermoanaerobaculia bacterium
GCATCCGCCTGAAGGACGGCGAAACGAACTTTCTCGCCGGCCTTTTCCGCACGGACACGAGCCACACCACCAACTCGGTTCCTTTCCTGGGAGACATCCCGATTCTCGGACGGCTCTTCTCGAAAAAGCTGACGACCGATACCGCGACCGACCTCGTGCTGACGCTGACGCCGCACATCCTGCGCATCCCGGACGTCACCGCCGAGGACCTCGAGCCCGTGTACGTCGGGACCGACTCGAACATCTCGTTCCAGGGAAGCCCCCGGATCGAGTCCTCCGGCGGCCCGGGAGGCCCGTTCGACTTCGGGCGGCAGCCGGCGACGCCCCGCGGGGCTCCGGCGCAGCCCGCCCCCGTCGTCACGCCCGCGCCGCAGATCCTCGTCCCCGGCGGTTTGCCCAACGATCCGTTCCGTCCCAACCCCAACCCCCGGGACGCGATCCCGCCGCAGCCCACCCCGGGCGTCGCCCCCCAGAGCGCCGCGCCCGCGTCGCCGGGCTCGGACGCGGTCGCGCTCGACTTCGAGCCGGCGTCCCTGTCGCTCGCGCCGGGCGAGGTGCGCACCGTGCTCGTCCGCGCGGCCGGGTCGGCGACGGCCTCCGGGGGCTCGGTCGGGGTCGCGTTCGATCCCGCGGTGGTCGCGGTGATCGCCGTACGGCCGATACCGGTCGGCAGCGGGGTCTCCGAGGCGAGAGTCGAGCCGGGCCGCGTCGTCCTCGACCTGCCGGCCGGCGCGACGCTCCCGGCCGGGTCTTTCCTCGCGGAGATCACCCTCCGCGCGGTTGCGCCGGGCCTCTCGAAGCTCGCCTTCGACAAGACGACGCCGGGCGGCCGGGCCTCGCTCGCCGAGGCCGCCATCGAGGTCCGCACCCCGTGATCCGATCCGGCGAGCGCGGCTTCACGATCCGACGCGGCGAGCGCGGCTTCACGATGGTCGAAATGGCGATCGTCGCCGCGATGGTCACGATCCTCTCCGTCATGGCGATCCCGGTGGCCCGGTACACGGTCAAGCGCCAGAACGAGGTCGAGCTGCGTTACCAGCTCCGCGTTCTGCGGAACGCCCTCGACAAATTCAAGCAGTACTGCGACGCCGGCCTGCTTCCGCAGCCCGGGGTGGACAGCGAGTGCTACCCCAAGGACCTGGAGACGCTCGTCGAGGGCGTGGACGTGATCGGACAGGTCAACAAGAAGATGAAGTTCTTGCGGCGGATCCCCATGGATCCGATAACCCAGAAGGTCGAGTGGGGGCTGCGGTCCTTCCAGGACGAGGCGGACTCGACGTCCTGGGGGGGACAGAACGTCTACGACGTCTACTCCCTGTCCGACCTCCGCGGGATCGACCGCACGAGGTACAAGGATTGGTGACGATGCGACATCGTTCCGACTCGGGCTTCACCCTTCTCGAGCTTCTCGTGGTCATGACGATCATCGGGATCCTCGCGGCGGTCGCCATCCCGGCGCTGCGCGACTCGCCGCAGCGGGCCCGCGAGGCCGCCCTCAAGGAGAACCTCTTCACTTTCCGGAGCACGATCGACCAGTACCACGGGGACAAGGGCTACTACCCGCCCGACCTCCAGACGCTCGTGACGGACGGCTACATCCGGTCGATTCCGGTCGATCCGATGACCAAGTCCCGCGACACGTGGGTCGTGGCCTACGAGGAGCTCACCACCGGCGACGAGGGTGAGCCGCCTCCGGACGAGTCGGTTGCGCCCGGGATCGTCGACGTCCACAGCGCTTCCACCGAACGGGCGCTCGACGGGACGTACTACAAGGACTGGTAGTCGTTGGCCCCGCTCCGCGGGAAAGGCCCCTCCCGCCGCTTGGGCGAGCGCGGCTACACCATGGTGGCGGTCGTGGTCTTCATCACGATCCTGACCATCACGATCGCCGCCGTCGGGCCGACGGTCTCGACCCTGATGCGCCGGGAGCGGGAGGAAGAGCTCATCTTCCGCGGAAAGCAGTACGCGCGCGCCATCGCGCTGTTCCAGAGGAGGTACGGGCGGTACCCGACGTCGCTCGCGGAGATGTACACGAACCGCCCGCGAACGATCCGCAAGCTCTGGAAGGACCCGATGTGCTCGTGCGACGACTGGAAGCTCCTGATCCAGGGTCAGCCCGACTCGACCCCCTTCATCGACGAGCGAGTCGACCCGAGCAACCGGCCGCCGGCGACGTACTCCCGGCTTCTTCCGACGCCGACGCCCGGGTTCGGGTCCGGCGGGGAGGAGCAGAACGTCGGCCCGATCGTCGGCGTGCGCTCGAAGGTCCACAAGGAGGCGCTGCGCGAGTGGCGGGGCCGTCGTTTCTACGACGAGTGGCGCTTCATCGTCGGTGACGCGGACAGCGACGTCCCGATCGCGCCGTTCGACCCCGGGACGCTCCGGCTGACCCCCGTGCGCCGCCCCTGAAGGCTCTCCGAGTCAGTTAAGTCCAGTTAAATCAGTCATTTGAAAGACTTCCGCCGGCGCCGCCCGGGCGGGGATAAAATTCGTCCGCCTGCCGGGGGTCCTATGGTTCACAAACATCGTCTCGAGAATGGCGTCACCGTCCTCATCGACGAGATGCAGGACGTTCGCTCCTTCGCGCTCGGCTTCTACGTCCGGGCCGGGTCGGGGGTGGAGACCGCCGGCAAGCGCGGCATTTCTCACTTTCTGGAGCACGTGCTCTTCAAGCGGACCCGCCGGCGCTCGACCGTCGAGATCGCCCGGGCGATCGATCGGCTGGGGGGCGACGTGGACGCCTTCACGACGAAGGAGTACACCGGGTTCTACGCCCACACGCTCGACTCACGATTCTCCGAAGCGCTGGACCTGCTGGGAGATATCGTGCTCGCGCCCGCGTTCGACTCCGACGACATCGAGGTCGAGCGCGGGGTCATCCTCGAGGAGATCGGCGAGGCGAACGACAACCCCGACGACCTCGTCCACGAGATGTTCGTCCGCTCTTTCTGGCGGACGCATCCGCTCGGCGAGCCGATCCTGGGCACCGCCGCGACGGTCGGGGGCATCGGTCTCGGGGACCTCTACCGCTATTACCGGGACCTCTACACGCCCGACAACCTGATCGTGTCGGTGGCAGGACACGTGCGCGAGCTCGAGGTGCTCGAGAGCGTCGAGAAGCTCTTCCGGCGCCGGGCGGCGCGGGCAAACGGCGGCCAACGGAAAGGCGAGAGCCGCCCCGCGAAGCCCCACTCCCACCAGAACATCCAGCTGAAGGCCCGCCGCGGCCTCGAGCAGGTGCACGTCTGCCTGGGGGTCGAGGGCCCGACCCAGTCGAGTGGTCGCCGCTTCGCGGCCCACGTCGTGGACATCGTCCTCGGCGGCGGCATGTCGTCCCGCCTCTTCCAGGAGGTTCGCGAGAAGCGCGGTCTCGTCTACTCGGTCGCGTCGTCCTTGAACTCCTACCGGCTCGGCGGCTACGAGACGATCTACGCCGCCTGCGCGCCGAAGAACCTCGCGCGGGTGCTCGAGGTCACGCTCCGCGAGCTGAAGAAGCTGAAGCGGGACGGCGTCCGGCCGCGCGAGCTCGCCTGGGCGAAGCAGAACCTGAAGGGGAGCATGATCCTCGGGCTCGAGTCCACCGTGTCGCGGATGTCCTCCCAGGCCCGCCAGGAGTTCTACTTCGGCCGCGTCGCCGCGGCGGAGGAGTGGCTCGCCAAGGTCGACGCCGTGACGTCCGACGAGGTGGCGGAGGAGGCCGAACGCCTGTTCGACGGCAAGGTGCTGTCCCTCGCCGTCGTCGGCAACGTCGGGAAGCTGCCGCTGACCGCGCCCGACCTCGCCGCGGCGCTCTGACGCGAACGCCCTAGAAAACGCCCTTCAGGGCCGCGCGGTACTCCGCGTCCAGGCGGGCGATCTCCCCCTTGAGGGCGGCGTACTCGGTCGAGGCGCGGATCGACTCCAGCATCGGGTCCTTGTCGAAGCAGGGGGCGCACGGCATGCCCGTGTTGACCGCCTCGCGAAGGAGCGTGACGGCGCCCGCGACGTCCCCCCGGACCGCGCGCACGTCGGCGAGAAAGTGAAGGACGTGGTGGAAGTGGCCCACCCTCCGGTCGGACTCGGCGATCCTGCGCTCGAGGTCGTCGGTCGCCCGGCCGGCACGCGCCCGGACGATGGCCAGCACGGCCGCGAAGGCGTGCTCGGACGCGGGGGCTTCGCGAACCGCGGCTTCGACGTCGGGGAGAACCCGCGCGGGGTCTTCCACCACCGCGCGAGCCCAGAGGAGCTGCCATCGCGCCGCCCAGCTGCGCTGCATTTCCGGCGAAAGGCGCCGGAGCGCCTCCAGCCCCTTTTTCGGACCTTCCAGCCATGCCTCGGCCGAGGCGCCCATCCGCTCGGCCTCCCCGAACGGGTGTAGCCGGAGCGCCTCCGCGACTTCCCGTCGCGAAGGCTCGGCCCAGCCCGAGTGGTAGTAGATCCGGGCGAGGTCCAGGTGGGCGACCTCGAGGTTTGGTGCCCGCTCGACCGCACCCGACAGCTCGCGCACCGCGGTGACGACGTCCCAACCCCCGAGGGAGGACCAGGCGAGCATTGCCCGGGCGACGCGGGGTTCGGCGAGCTCCGGGTCGAGCGCGAGGGCGCGGTCCGCGTCGGCGAGAGCCGCGTCGTGGTTCTCCCGGGTCGGGACGATGAACGCGAGGCCCGCTCGGGCGTAGGCGCGGGCGCCGATCGCGCGAGCGAATTCCGGTTGCGCGGCCAGAATCCGGTCGAAGACTCCCGCGATCTCGGCCCGGCGCTCCGGAGTCGAATTCGCGACCTCCCGGAGGAGCGCCCGCGCGGAGAGGTACTGCTCCATCGCATCGTCCGAGACGGGCTGTGACTTCGCGAGAAGCCTTTCCCGCCCCGGCCCGAGGCCGACCTGGAGCTTCTGGACGATCCGGTTCGAGATCTCGTCCTGCAGCTCGAAGAGCCGCCCCTCGGGCAGCTCGATCCGGTCGCTCCAGAGGAGCGCGCCCCGGCCCACGTCGGTCATCTGCACGGAGACGCGGGTAATCCCTTCGAGCTTCTGATAGGTCCCTTCGAGGACCGCGTCCACCCCGAGCTCGCGGCCCACGTCGCCCGCGGCCGCCGGCGACTTTTCGTAGCGCGCGATCGCGCTCGTCGGCCGCACGGTCAGCTCCCGGACCGCCGCGAGCCGCCCGATGAGCGAGTCGGCGAGTCCCAAGCCGAAGTGCTCCGCGGCCGTTTCCGAGCCGATGGCGCGGAAGGGGAGAACCGCGAGAGTCCGGGGGAGCCCGGACGACGCCGGCTTCGTCCGCAGCGTCAGGAAGACGGCGGCGAGCGCGGCGACGGCGGCGAGGGCACCGATGCCCCAGGCGAGACGGCGCGGCGGCCTCGCCACTGCCAGCGATGGCCGAACGGCCGTCACGATGGGCGAAGATACGGAGCCCCGGAGGTCGTGCGCGAGGTCGGCCGCGGAGTGGTACCGGCTCTCCCGACGCTTCTCGAGACAGCGCCGGAGGATCCGGTCGAGCTCGGGAGGCAGCTGTTCGAGGGCCGGACTCGGAGGCGGCTCTTCCTTCAGAATCGCGTTCAGGGTCTCGATCTGGGAATCACCGCGGAAAGGCCGATGCCCCGTCAACATCTCCCAGAGCACGACCCCGAGCGAAAAGACGTCGGACCGCCCGTCGACCGTCTCGCCGCGCACCTGTTCCGGGCTCATGTATCCGATCGTCCCGGCGACGATCCCCGGCTCGGTCAGGAGAGCGCTCCGCGTCGGCTCGTTCTCCGAGGCCCCCGCGGCGGGGGTCCTCTTCGCCAGCCCGAAATCGAGAATGCGCGCGAAGCCGGAAGGGGTCAGGACCACGTTTTCCGGCTTGATGTCGCGATGGACGATCCCCTTGTCGTGCGCCGCGGCCAGCCCTTCCGCGAGCTGCGCCGCGATGTCGGCGGCGTCGCGCGGCCGGAGCGCTCCGCCCGCGAGGCGCTGGCGGAGGGTCTGGCCCTCGACCAGCTCGGCGACCGCGTAGCGCAGTCCCCCTTCTTCCCCCACGTCCAGCAGCGTGACGATGTTCGGATGGGAGAGCGAAGCGACCGCCCGGGCCTCCTTCTCGAACCGCTGGACGTTCTCGGGATCGGCGGCGAACGCCGTCGGCAGGATCTTGACCGCCACGTCGCGGCCGAGACGCGTGTCGAGGGCGCGATAGACCTCCCCCATGCCTCCGCGTCCGAGCTCACCCCGGATTTCGTACGGGCCGAGGCGCGTTCCCGGTGAAAGGTTCACGATCTGGGGAAGAATACCGCCGCGCACCCATGCCGATCGACGTCCCCATGACCGTTCTGCCGCACGGCGAGGGCCTCGCCCTCCCGGCCTATGCGACCGAAGGGTCCGCCGGGTGCGACCTCCGTGCCGCGATCGAGACCGACCTGACCATCACACCCGGCGGGCGCGCGCTCGTGCCGACGGGCATCGCGCTCGCGATTCCAGCGGGCTACGAGGGGCAGGTCCGGATGCGGAGCGGCCTCGCGCACGACCGCGGGCTCGCGCTTCTGAACGCGCCGGGGACGGTGGACTCCGACTACCGCGGCGAGCTCCGCGTGATCGTCGCG
This sequence comes from Thermoanaerobaculia bacterium, assembly GCA_035646435.1. Lineage (GTDB taxonomy): Bacteria > Acidobacteriota > Thermoanaerobaculia > UBA5066 > Gp7-AA6 > Gp7-AA6. Next base: position 6,550 of record DASRPJ010000359.1, read on the forward strand.
AACCTCGGAGCGGAACCCGTGACGATCCGCCGGGGCGATCGGATCGCCCAGATCGTCTTCGCCCCCGTCGTCCGCGCCGCTCTGGAGCGCGTTGCGGAGCTCCCGAAGAGCGCGCGCGACACCGGAGGCTTCGGATCCACCGGTCAGACGTAAGAAAGGGGACAGATTTGTTTTTTGGGGAAAATAGGTCTGTCCCCTTTTCCGGGGATCCCTCGCGGTCCTGTCATCCCGAGCCCTTCGCCCCTCCTGTCATCCCGAGCGCAGCGAGGGATCTGGTCTCTCTCGAGAGGGAACCAGATTCCTCGTCGCTTCGCTCCTCGGAATGACAGGAAGGGAATGCTCCTCGGAATGACAGGAAGGGAATGCTCCTCGGAATGACAGGAAGGGAATGCTCCTCGGAAAGACAGGAAGGGAATGCTCCTCGGAATGACAGGAAGGGAACGCTCCTCGGAAAGACAGCGTAGAAAGGTGCGGGGGAGTCGGACCTCATCTGTCCCATCGCGCTCTGCTAATCTTCTTTCGTGCGCGTTTCCATTCTCGCCTCCGGCTCGGGTGGCAACGCCTGCGTCGTCGAGGCGGGGAAAACGCGGGTGCTCGTGGACGCCGGGCTTTCGGCGAAGGAGATCGAGAAGCGTCTCGTCGCGAGGGGGATCGCGGCCGAGACGATCCGCGCGATCTTCATCACGCACGAGCACGGCGACCACTCGATCGGGGCGCTCACGTTCGCCGCGCGGTTCGGCTGCTCGTTGTTCGCGACGGCCGGCACCGCGAGCGCGCTCGGCCTCGAAGGGAACCTCTTTTCTCCGTTCGTCCGGATGGAGTCGTGCCGCGAGGGCCGGGTCGGCGACATCGGTTTCCGCCCCCTGGCGACGCCCCATGACTCCAACGAGTCGGTCGCGTACGCGTTCGAAGCCGACGACGCCCGCGTCGTGATCGCCTCGGACCTCGGTCACGTCCACCCGGAGTTCCTCGACTTCCTGCGGGGGTCGACGGCCCTCCTCCTCGAGTTCAACCACGACGAGGACATGCTGCGCGACGGCCCCTACGTCTGGCCCTTGAAGCGCCGCATCTCCGGGGGGTTCGGCCATCTCTCGAACCGGCAGTCCGCCGACGCGCTGGCGAAGACGGCCGGCGGCTGCCTGAAGAGGGTCGTGGCGACCCACCTCTCCCGCGCGAACAACACCGCGGCGCTCGCGCTGACGGCGGTGGCCTCTGCCCTGGAGCTCGCCGAGAGCGCGGCGGCCTACGGTGCCGCCGACCAGTTCGACGGCTACGAGACGTTCGACGCGTGAGGGTCGAGGTCCGGGTCTACCCGAAGCAGGGGGTTCTCGACCCCCAGGGGAAGGCCATCGCCTCGGCGCTCGGAAGGCTCGGGCACGCGACGGTCGAGGACGTCCGCGCCGGGAAGATCTTTTTCTTAGACGTCCGGGGCGAAGACCCGGTCGCCGTGGAAGCCGAGGCGCGCAAGATGGCCGAGGAGCTGCTCGCGAACACGGTGATCGAGGGCTACGACGTGCGGGTGCGCCCGGAAGCGTGACGTGAGCGCGGTCTCCGCCCCGAAGCGCAAGTTCGCGATCGTCGTTTTCCCCGGGTCCAACTGCGACCAGGACTGCTATCACGTCGCCCGGGAGCTCCTCGGCTGCGAGGCGGAGTTCGTGTGGCATCAGGACACGGACCTGAAGGGCGCCGACGTCGTGATCCTGCCGGGCGGTTTCGCGTACGGCGACTACCTGCGGGCGGGGGCGCTCGCGCGCTTCTCGCCGGTCATGGAGTCGGTCGAGCGCTTCGCCGCCGACGGCGGCGCGGTCCTCGGAATCTGTAACGGTTTCCAGGTTCTGCTGGAAGCCGGGCTCCTGCCGGGCGCAGTCCGCGTGAACCGCGGCCTCCGATACGTCTGCAAGGACGTTCACCTGAGGGTGGAGAACGCGGGAACCGCGTTCACGCGGCTCTACCGGGCGGGAGAGGTCGTGACGATGCCGATCGGGCACATGGAGGGCAACTACACCGCGCCGCCCGAGACGCTGACGGACCTCGAGTACTCGGGCGGGGTCGTCTTCCGGTACTGCGATTCGGAGGGACGCGTGACCGACGAGGCGAACCCGAACGGTGCCACGGCGGGGATCGCCGGCATCTCGAATCGCGAAGGAAACGTCGTCGGTCTCATGCCCCATCCGGACCGATGCGCCGAGGGCCTTCTCGGCAACGACGCCGGGCGGAAGATGTTCGAGTCGGCCCTCGCGGCTCTCGTCCCGTGATCACCGAAGAGCTCATCGCCGACCACAACCTCTCCGCCGAGGAGTACGCGCGCATCCTCGAGATCCTGGGCCGCGAGCCGAACTTAGTCGAGCTCGGCGTCTTCTCGGCGATGTGGAGCGAGCACTGCTCCTACAAGTCGTCGCGCATTCATTTGAAGAACCTCCCCACGACCGGTCCGCGCGTGATCCAGGGGCCGGGCGAGAACGCCGGGATCGTGGACATCGGCGACGGCCTCGCGGTGGCCTTCAAGATGGAGTCTCACAACCACCCGTCCTACATCGAGCCCTATCAGGGCGCGGCGACGGGCGTCGGCGGGATCCTGCGCGACATCTTCACGATGGGGGCGCGCCCCATCGCGTCGCTCGACTCCCTCCGCTTCGGGCGGCTCGACGCGCCGCGCATGCGGCACCTCGTGGACGGGGTCGTCCGCGGCATCGCCGGCTACGGCAACTGCATCGGGATTCCGACCGTCGCCGGCGAAACGACGTTTCACCCCGCCTACGACCGCAACATCCTCGTCAACGTCATGAACGTCGGCATCGTCGAGAAGGATCGGATCTTCCGCGGTCGCGCCGAGGGGGTGGGGAACCCGGTCATCTACGTCGGCTCGAAGACGGGGCGCGACGGCATCCACGGCGCGACGATGGCGTCCGAGGAGTTCGCCGGCGACGAGACGCAGCAGAAGCGTCCGACCGTCCAGGTGGGGGACCCCTTCACGGAGAAGCTGCTCATGGAGGCGTGCCTCGAGCTCTTCCGGACGGACGCCGTCGTCGGGATCCAGGACATGGGCGCCGCCGGGCTCACCTCCTCCTCGTTCGAGATGGCGGGCCGCACCGGGAGCGGCCTCGAGATCGACCTGTCGAAAGTCCCCGTCCGCGAGGAGGGCATGACCCCGTACGAGATCCTTCTCTCGGAGTCGCAGGAGAGGATGCTCCTGGTGGCGCGGGCCGACCGGCAGGAGACCGTGCGGGACGTGTTCCGCAAGTGGGACCTCGAGGCAGTCGAGATCGGGAAGGTGACCGCCAGCGGGCGTGTCGTTCTCTTCTTCGAAGGCCGCATCGTGGCGGACCTGCCCGCCGCGCCGCTCTCGGACCGCGCGCCCGTCTACGATCGGCCGAGGAGTCCCGTCGTCCCGGTCGGCTCGCGGGGCTGGGAAGACCTGCCCGAGCCGGACGACTACGGCGCCGCTCTGCGGGCGATTCTCTCCTCGCCGAACGTCTCGCAGAAGTCCTGGATCTGGACGCAGTACGACCACATGGTCGGCACGAACACGGTCGAGCGGCCGGGCGGGGACGCCGGCGTCCTCCGCATCAAAGGGACGACGAAGGCGATCGCGGTGAAGAGCGACGTCAACCCGTTCTTCTGCGCCTGCGATCCGTATCGCGGCGCGGCGATCGCCGTCGCCGAAGCGGCCCGCTCGATCGCCGCCACCGGCGCGCGGCCGCTCGCGGTCACCGACTGCCTGAACTTCGGCAACCCCGAGCGCCCGGAGATCATGGGACAGTTCGAGGCGGCGGTGCGCGGTCTCTCCGACGCGTGCCGCGCGCTCTCGGTTCCCGTCGTTTCCGGAAACGTCTCGTTCTACAACGAGACGGACGGGCACTCGATCCTGCCCACGCCGACGGTCGGCATGGTCGGCCTCCTCGAGGACGTCTCCCGCCGGGTCCGGATGCCGTTCGTCCGGCCGGGCGACCGCATCGCGCTCCTGGGCGATACCCGGGACGAGCTCGGCGCCTCCGAGTTCCTTCGAACGGTTCACGGCCGCGACGACGGCCCCTGTCCCGACGTCGACCTCGAAGCCGAGAGCCGTCTCGTGGACCTCCTCGTCCGGCTCGCGGAAGAGCGACGGGTTTCCTCCGCCCACGACGTCTCGGACGGCGGTCTCGCCGTCGCGCTGGCCGAGTGCGCCATGCCTTCCGGTCTCGGCGCCGGGATCGTCCTCGAGTCCGCGGTGCGGGCGTCGTCGCTCCTCTATGGCGAGACGACCGGCCGCGCCCTCGTCACCTTTCCGGCGGCCGAGGAGGGCGCCGTGGCCGCGGCGGCCGCGCCGTCCGGAGTCCCCTTCCGCGTGATCGGGACGGTCGGGGGCGAAACGCTCCGCATCGACGTCAACGGCCGGACCGTCGTGGACGAGCCCGTCGCCGCGCTGAACGCCCTGTGGACGACCGCTTTCGCGCGGTCGCTCGAGTCCGCCGAAGTCCTCTCGCTCTAGTACCGGACCTTCTCCAGGAAGAGGCCGGACGGGGGGGCGGTCCACCCCGCGGGCTCCGCGGAGCGCTCCCGGAGGAGCCGCTCGAGGTCGAGAGCTCCCAGGTTGCCCCGACCGACTTCGACGAGCGCGCCGACGAGCCGCCTCACCATCTTCCAGAGAAAGTGCGACGCCTCGATCCGGTAGTGGATCTCCTCTCCTGAGTCGCCGAGCGCGCTCTCTTCCACGACGACGACGGTCGACTCCTGGCCCTCCGGGTTCTCGCAAAACGAGGCGAAGTCGTGGCGCCCGCGCAGCAGCGGGGCCGCGCGGACCATGCCGCCGACGTCGAGCCGGTCGCGCACCCACCACACGAACCGCTTGTCGAACGCGGTCCGGCGGCGCGAGATGCGATAGAGGTACGTCCGGCTCTTCGCGTCGTGCCGCGCGTGGAACGCCGGCGGCGCCGCCGCGACCGAGAGGACGTTCACGTCGGAAGGCAACCTTTCGTTCAGACCCCACTGGAGGTCTGCCGGCGCGACGCTCTTGCG
>DASRPJ010000360.1:0-5493 GCA_035646435.1 Thermoanaerobaculia bacterium
GAGAATCGAGCCGCCCGCGTTTGGCATGAACACGAGCACCGGGACGGCGAGCGCGGTCCAGGCAAGAGCCTCCCGTTTCCCGGTCACGGCGCGGAGCGCGAAGTGCAGCGCGGCGAGGACGCCGATGGAGCCGGCGATCCCGGCCACGACGAGCGTCCGGAAGCTCGATCCGAGCACCTCGAAGAACGCCGCGTGGAAGTAGGGCGTGAAGGGCCCGAACCAGTAGACGACGTCGCGGTAGAGAAGGTCGCCGCGCGCGAGGGCGTCCGGCACGATCCACTCCCGTCCCGAGTCGACGAGGGCGTCGGACCACTTCCCGCGGGACACGAGGAAGAGCCCGACGGTCGCGGCCGCGAAAGCCCCGACGCCGGCGGCTGCGGCGAATCGACTCCGCGGGGGGCCCCCCGTCAAGTGACGACCGTCGGCCGGTCGGTCTCGCGTTCCCGCGCACGGGAGTCGCGTATTTCGTCGATCGCGTCGAACGCTCGGTGGTCGCCGCTCATCGGTCCGGCGGGCCGGCCGCGGGCGGGGCGACCCGCTGCCCGCGCTTGTAGACGTCCACGATCTTCCGAACGTTCAAGACATCGGCGAGCGGGTCGCCGGACAGCACGAGAAAGTCGGCCCGCTTACCGGGCTCGAGCGTCCCGCGGTCCTCCCCGATCGCGAGCGAGCGCGCAGAAGTCTGCGTCGCGGCGCGGAGGGCTTCGAGCGGCGTGAGGCCCGCCTTCACAAAAAGGTCGAGCTCGATCGATGCGCCGAGTCCGGGAAAGGCCCACATGTCGGTGCCGAGCGCGACCGGGACTCCGGCCGCGTGCAGTCGTCGCAGGTTCTCGCGGAGGACCGGCAGCTTGCGCCGGATGTTCTCGAAGTTTGGATAGCGGCGCCGGTAGCCGTCGGAGTACTCCTTCGACCGGTAGCGGGTGACCGTTTCCGCGGGCAGGCCGCCGGGTCGGGTGACGAGCGGGTCTCGCAGCACGGCGTCCACGAAAGCGCGCGTGTCCGCGAGGAACTCGAAGACGTCCATCGTCGGGACGTAGTAGACGGGCCGGCTCTTCATCCGCGCAACGGTTGGCTCGTCGAACCGATCGAGGACGCCGTGCGCGAGGAGCGTCGCTCCGCCGGCGACCGCCGCGCGGGCGTCGGCGAGGTTCGGCGCGTGGACCGACGCGCGCATTCCGAGGGCCGCCGACCGGGAGAGAATCGCGTCGGCGACGGCCGGCGTCATCCGGGGCAGGCGCGGGGTCGGGTCGCGGCACCAGCCCATGTCGTCGAGCATCAGCTTGATCTCGCGCGCACCGAGCTCCTTGGCGGTGCGGACGGCGCGACCGGCGGCCTCCGGGTCCCCGGGAGTCCGGTCGAGGCTCGCGTCCGGCGGCTCTCCCTGATCCCACCATCCGCCGGGCGCCGTAAAGATCGGCGCCGCCGGAAAGACGTCCGGGATCGCGTCGCTCTTCGACGACCGGTCCGCGAGGGCCCGGGCGGCCCGCGCGTCCTCGGCCATCAGGCGCACCGTCGTGACCCCCCAGCGGAGCATTTGCTTGAGGTCCGCGTCCGACTCCGCGTGGACGTGCGCGTCGATCAGGCCGGGAACGATCCACCTTCCCGAGACATCGCGCACTTCTGCACCGGGGGGAAGGGCGGCGAGGGCGGCGGGACTGGACGGGCCGACCGACACGATGCGGCCGTTCTCGACGACGAGAAGGGCGTTCTCGCGCGCAGCCGCCCCCGTTCCGTCGACGAGCGTCGCGCCGCGGAAGGCGACGACGGCGAAGAGCACGACCCTAACGGGAGATCGCTCCCTCTTTTTCGAGCTCCTCCTCGGGGACCTCGACGGGATAGCGCCCCGTGAAACAGGCGGTGCACGTGGCCTGCATCGGGCGCCCGAAAGCCTCGAGCATGCCGTCCGCGGAGAGGTATCCGAGGCTGTCGGCGTCGATGAACCGGCGGATCTCCTCGACGGACTGGCTCGCGCCGATGAGCTCCTGCCGCGTGGGCGTGTCGATTCCGTAGTGGCACGACGCGACCGTGGGCGGCGACGAGACCCGCATGTGGACTTCTCCGACGCCGGCTTCGCGGAGCATGCGGATGATCTTGCGCGACGTCGTCCCGCGCACGATCGAGTCGTCCACGAGGACGATCCTCTTGCCCTCGACGACCTCGCGCACCGGGTTCAGCTTGACCTTGACGCCGAAGTGCCGGATGGAATGCTTCGGCTCGATGAAGGTCCGGCCGACGTAGTGGTTGCGAACCATTCCGAGCGCGAAAGGGATCCGCGACTCCCGGGCGTAGCCGAGCGCCGCGTACATGCCGGAGTCGGGTACCGGGACGACTACGTCCGCGTCCGCGGGATGCTCGCGCGCGAGCCGGGCGCCGAACGCCTCACGCGTCGCGGCCACGCTCCGACCGAAGACCTTCGAATCGGGCCGCGCGAAGTAGACGTGCTCGAAGATACAGGGCGTCGAGTTGGCGATCGCGAAGCGGCGCGCCGACAGACCCTCCCGGGAGAGACGGACGATCTCGCCCGGCTCGACGTCCCGCTCGAATTTCGCGCCGATCAAGTCGAACGCACACGTCTCCGAGGCGACGACCGGCGAGCCCTCGCGGGTGCCGAGGGACAGGGGTCGGATTCCGTTCGGGTCCCGCGCGGCGAAAATCCCGTCCCGGGCGAGGACGAGGATCGAGTACGCGCCCCGGACCTCGAGGAGCGCTTCGGCGAGGGCGGTCGGCAGGTCGGGGGCCTTCGACCGGGCGACCAGGTGGAGGATGACCTCCGAGTCGGACGTCGTGGTGAAGAGGGCGCCGGAGGCCTCGAGCTTCGCGCGAATCTCGCGCGCGTTGACGAGGTTCCCGTTGTGCGCGAGCGCGAGCGGCCCCCGCCCGGTCGCGAAGACGATCGGCTGGGCGTTGGCGAGATGCGATCCCCCCGCCGTCGAATACCGCACGTGCCCGATCGCCGTGCGCCCGGGGAGCCGGGAGAGCCGCGCCTCGTCGAAGACGTCGGCGACGTAGCCCATCTCCCGCTCGACGACGATCCGCCCCTCGGAGAGGGTCGCGATGCCCGCCGACTCCTGTCCCCGGTGCTGGAGCGCGTACAGCCCGAGGTAGGCGATGTTCGCCGCGTCCTCGCAATCGGCGATCCCGAAGACGCCGCACTCGTCGCGAAAGCCGTCGCGGGGCTCCACTTTTCTAGGAGATCCAGTCCGCGAAGATGCGCGCCTTCTTCGCGGCGCGCCACACGTCCGCCTTGACCTTCATCGGAACGGTGAAGGTCTCGCCGCTCGCTCCGGCCCGGACCGGATGCTTGGCGGTCGACCAACCGATCTGCTTGCCGGCCCCGTCCTGAAGGCGGATCTGCATCTCGACGCGGTGCATCTGTCCGTCGGTGTTGCCCGCGGTGAAGGTCCAGTCCACGAGCACCGGGTCGGCGCCCTCGGGCGACTTGACGTTCACGGTCAGAGCCGTGATCTTCGCCTCGAAGCGTCGCGACTTGTACGACAGGCCCTGGAGCGGCGTCGCCTCGCCCGGGGCCGGTATCGGGATCGTCGTTTCGGAGTGCTGCATGAGGGCGGCGAACGCGACGCCCGACGCGAGGGACAGAGCGACGACGCCCGCCGCGCGTGCCCATATCTCGAACATGAAATCTCCTTTCGGCAGGTCAAGAGGATTATAGCGGCCCGGCCCGCCGCGCGAGGAGCGCGAGCTCGCGGTCGTGGCGTCGGGAGAGGAGGAGCTGAGCCGCAATCGCGCCGCAGAGCGCGAGAAACATGTCCCACTGGGTGTCCCACACGTCCCCCTGCGTGCCCAGAAAGGCCATTGCCGCGGAGCCCGTCGTGATCGCGGCGACCCACTCGAGAAGCTCGTATGCGGCGGAGATCGCCAGCACGACGCACGTCACGAAGAAGAAGAGCCAGCCGCGCGACACGACCGGAATCCTGCGCCGCAACACCTCGCGAACGAGGATCGCAGGAACGAACCCCTGGGCGACGTGTCCGAGGCGGTCGTAGTGATTCCGGGCGAGGCCCAAGAGATCGCGAACCCAGAACCCGAGGGGCACTTCGGCATACGTGTAGTGGCCGCCGAGCATCAGGATGAGGGCGTGGACGAAGATGAGCCTGTAGGCGAGCGGCGTGAGAGGGAAGCGGCGCGCCGTCAGGAGGAGCACCGGAAGGGAGAGAAGGATCGGAGCGACTTCGAGCCACCACGTGAAACGGTCTGTCGGGCCGATCCCGGAAACGACGAGCAGGCCGAGCGCCAGGAAAAGGAGCACGATCGGCTCGCGCCGCGAGGCGAGGGGCGGGCCCGCCGGTAGGCTTCCGCGGCGCGTAGCTACGTCCTTGTCTGTGGCGCGCAGGCGTGAACGATAGCGAAAACGGACCTCATCCGTACCGGATGTGGGACTTTCTGGCTGGCACGCGCCGTGCTGATGTCCATTCAGGTATGCGCGAGATCGTCCGACGCCCCGGAGGAACCCTTGCCGCGGCAGCCATTCTGCTGGCCGTGACCGCCGCCGGCTGCGGGTCCTCGAGCTACGCACGGCGCGAGCGGGTCGATCGGGAGCTGACGGCGCAGGTCCGTGACCGCATCGCGTCGACCCCGGCTCTCTCGGCGGCGAGAATCGACGCGAAGTCCTACTCGGGCGTGATCGCGCTCCTCGGCGAAGTCCCCGACGAGGAGTCGAGGACCCGGGCGGAGAGCGTGGCGGTCGCGGTTCCCGGAGTCCTGCGGGTGAACAACCTGATCCTGGTAGTGAAGAGCGCCTCGAAGACCGAGGGATCGTCCCCGGCGGAAGGCGCTCTGATTATTTCCCGGGCCGATTGAGACCCGGAGGAGGACACATCATGGTGAAACGGTTCAACGGAATCCTGGGGGTCGCCGCGGCGCTCGTTCTCGTGGCTTTCGTTTCCGGGTGCACGACCACGCAGCAGCCCGGGGAGCAGATGGACGACGGAGCGATCGCGACGGCAGTGAAGAGCAAGCTGACGGCGGAGCGCTTCTCGAACATCCTGAACATCGAAGTCAACGTGACGAACGGCATCGTGACGCTCGCCGGCGAGGTCCCGAACGCCGACGTCAAGGCGTCCGCCGAGGCCGAAGCTCGGAGCGTTTCCGGAGTCAAGGGCGTCAACAACAACCTGCAGGTGTCCAACCCGCCCAGGCCCTGACGTCGACCGGAACCCCCCGTCCGCGGCCGGTTTCGAAAGGAATCGGAAAGACAGCAGATCGACTCTGCTGTCTTTTTTTTGTTTTCGATCCGGCCGCGCGGCCGGCCCCTTCCGATAGATTCGCCGCGTGCCGGCCTGGAAGCTCACGCTCGAATACGACGGCACGCGCTACCGCGGCTGGCAGATCCAGAAGAACACCGACCGGACGGTCCAGGGCGTTCTCGTCCGAGCCGCGCGGGAGCTCCTCGGCCCCGACGCCTCCGCGGGCGGCGCGGGCCGCACCGATGCGGGCGTTCACGCCCTCGCGCAGGTCGCGCACCTGAAGGCGCGC
>DASRPJ010000361.1:0-17463 GCA_035646435.1 Thermoanaerobaculia bacterium
GAAGCGGAACGGTGACCTTCTCGGTCCCCCCCAACGGAAGCACGAGCGTCCGGACCGGGACCCTCACGATCGCGGGCCAGCTCGTTTTCGTCGAGCAGGCCGGGACTTCGTCGGGCGGCGGGGACCTGAACGGGAACTGGAACGGAACGACGTCTCAGGGTCGCCCGGTTTCCTTCGTCATCGCGAACAACCGGCTCACGACGTTCTCGATCGGGTACAGCGTCACCGGCTCCGGCTGTTCGGCGAGCGGGACGAGCACCGTCACCTACAACAACCCGCCGACCGTATCCCTGAACGGGTTCGTCGTTGCCATCACGGGGGTCGGCAATCCGAGGCTCTCCTTCACGGCGACCGTCGACTTCAACTCGACGTCCTCGGCCGCCGGGAACGCCTCGTTCACCCTGACGCAGACCGCTCCCCTGCCGGCGTGCAACGCGACCGGGTCCGCCACGTTTACGTTGACGAAGTCGTAGCCGCGCGCGCGGAGGCTAAGCGGTCGGGGCGGCGGCCGGCTGCACCTCCACGATCACTTCCGCGACGACGTCGCGGTGGAAGCGAACGTGGACGGTGTGCTCGCCGAGGCGCTTGATCGGCTCGGCGAGCTCGACCCGGCGGCGGTCGACCTGGATGCCCTGAGCCGCCAGCGCGTCCGCGATCTCGGAAGGCGTGACGGACCCGTAGAGGACGTCCCCCTCCCCCGCCTTCTTCGTGACGACGAGCCGGAGCCCCTGCACGTTGCGGGAGACCTCCTCGGCGACGGCCTTCTCGCGCAGCGTCTTTTCGTCGTACTTCTTCTTCTCTTCGGTCAGGCGCCGCGTATTCGCGGTCGTCGCCTCCCACGCGAGGCCCTGCGGAAACAGGAAATTGCGCGCGTATCCGGGCTTCACGCTCACGGTGTCGCCGCGGTGTCCGAGCCCGCCCACGTCGTCGGCCAGAATGATCTTCATTGCTTTTCGGTCGCTCCCGCGCCTCGCCGGCGAAAATCCACGTACCAGTCGAACAGTCCCAGGAGCGCGACCCCGACGTTCATCGGAAAGTAAGCGACCAGGGTGTAGAGACCGACGCGGAGAAGTCGGACCCGGAACCATCTCCGGGCGAAGTGGCAGATGATAGAGAGCCCGGCGACGAAATACAAGGCGAACAGGGGCAGGAGGACGCTCCCGGCGAGGGGGCGGAAAGCCGGCGCCGACAGAACCGACCCGGCCCCGGCGGCCACGAAGAGGGGGGCGACCACCGCCGGAACCCGCAATTGCTCGAAACGGGTCGCCTCCGCCGAGGGCGCCGGCCGGGCGGCCCGGGCACCCCCGTAGAACGAGATCCACGCGCAGAAGACCCAGAGGAGGGCGAGCAAGCCCGCCCAGTAGGACCGGCTGAACTCGCGGGCGCTCTCGAGAGTGGCGCGAACGCGGGCGACCGTATCGGCGTCCATTCCGGAGCGCGTATAGGACTCGAGGGCGGCCGGAATCATCCGGTCGAATTCCCGCGCGATCTCGTCTCCCACGGGCCGGCCCGAGGCGGCCGCTCCCCCGAGGAAGAGGCCCGCGAGGACGAGGGCGCCCGTGGCGCAGAGAGCGAGATAGGCGCGCGAGGGATCGAAGCCCGTCCGGGAAAGCGACGCGAAGAGCGCGGGAAGGAAGCCGATGCCCGCGGCGAGTACCCCTCGCATCCATCCGCCGGAGTCGCCCCCGGCGAGGGAGACGGAGGCCACGAGCGCGCCCGCGAGGGCTGCCGCCACGAACGCCGCGGCGCCCCCGCGGCGGTGCGCGAGGCGGACGATCGGGACTCCGGCGAGGGGCAGACCGATCGAGCCGACGAGCGGGAGCGCCAGGAAGAGCCCGAATGCCGTCGAGGAGAACGCGGCTGCGAGCGCGATCTCGAGAGCGCCGTGCGGAGGGACTGTCCGCCCGGGCTCATGCGGGTCGTTAGCGGCGATCACGCTGCCGGAAAAGGGGAGAAGAGAATCGGGAAACGAAGGTCAGGAAGCGACCCGTCTCCCGATTCCCGATCTCCTTTCCCGCTTCTTCTAGTCCGTGGCGTAAGGGAGGAGCGCGATCGATCGGGCGCGCTTGATCGCCGTCTGAAGCTTCCGCTGGTGCAGCGCGCACGTCCCGGAGATCCGGCGAGGCAGGATCTTCCCGCGCTCCGGGATGAACCCCTGGAGCAGCTTGATGTCCTTCCAGTCGACGTACTCGAGCTTCTCCGCGCAGAACTTGCAGACCTTGCGCCGGCGAACGAAGAACTTCTTGCGCCCGCCCGGCTTGGCGTCGCGGCTCGCGGTGGCGGATCGGGTTCCTCCACGCGGTGCGGGGCTCATGACGCCTCTCCCTTCTCGGCCATCGTCGGCGCCTCACCCGGCGTGGAAGCGGGCATCGGCGAAGGCGGCCGCGGGGGACGGCGCGCGGCCTTCTCCTGCAGCCGGGCGGTCATCTTCGCCGCTCGCTTCAGCTCCAGGTCGGCGCGCACGGCGAGATGCCGGATGACCTGGTCCGACAGCTTCATGCGGCGCTCGGTCTCCGCGATGAGCGCGGGCTCGGCGGAGACCTGGAAGTAGTGGTAGTACGCCTCCTTCTTTCGAAGGATCGTGTACGCGAGCCGGCGGCGCCCCCAAGGCTCGTCCTTGATGATCTCGCCGCCCCCGTCGGTCAAGAGCTTCCGGTATTCGGACGTCACTTTCTGTGCGTCCTCGTCGGCGAGGTCCGGGGTGACCAGCGCGACGATGTCATAGAGCCTCATTCGCTCCTCCTCGTGGATTTCAATCCCGTACCGTCTTGGTCGGGAGAGGATGGTTTCTCATTCGCAAATCTCATCGCGGCGTCGATCCCGTCCTTGAGCCAGATCCGGAGCGCCTCCACCGCACGGTCGAGGCTCGCGTCGAACGTCTTCCGCTCCTCGCGACCGAAGGGTTCGAGCACGTAATCCCCCAGCTCCCGATCGCGGGAGTAGTGCTCCCCGCGAACGCCCACCCGCAGCCGGGCGAACTCGTCCGTGCCGAAGTGAATGATGGTCGACTTCATCCCCTTCTGTCCGCCGGCCGAGCCCTTCGCCCGCATCCGCAGGGCGCCGAGCGGCAGATCGATGTCGTCGAACACGACGCACAGCTCGTCGGGACCGATGCCATTCTTTTCGCAAAGAGCTCGAACGGCCTCTCCGGAGGCGTTCATGTACGTCTGCGGCAGCGCGAGCATCACGCTCGTGCCCGCCACCTTGCCGCGGCCGACCCGCGACTTTCCTTCGCGCGACCGGATGCGGATGCCTTCTTCCGCCGCCAGCCTCTCGACGACCTGAAACCCCGCGTTGTGGCGAGTCGCCTCGTAGTCGGGGCCCGGGTTGCCGAGACCGATGATCGCGCGCAGGCGCTACTTCTCCTTCTTCTCTTCTCCCTCTTCCTCGGTGACGGCCTTGCCCTTGCGGAGGACTTCCGGCTCGGCGGCTTCCCCTTCGACGGCCTCGACCTCGGCAGGGGCAACCGCTTCCTGGGCCGGGTGGGCGACGTGGACGACGACCCTCTCCGGGTCCTCCAGGATCTCCACGCCCTCCGGCGCCCGGATCGCCGATACGCGCAACATGTCCCCGATGCCGAGGTCCGACACGTCCACCGGCAGGTGGTCCGGGATGTTTCCGGGCAGGCACTCGATCTCGATCTCGCGGGTGACGAAGTCGAGGATCCCGGCGTCCACCTTGACGCCGCGCGCGATCCCGACGATCTCCACCGGCACTCCCACGCGGATCTTGGTGTCCATGAGGACGCGCACGAAGTCGAGGTGGACCGGCCTGCGGGTCACCGGGTCCCGCTGAAACTCCTTGATCATCGCGTGGCGGCTCTGGTCGGATCCCGAGAGCTTGAGCAGGAAGATGGCGTTCTCCCCCGCTCCGCCCCGGAACGCGTCCGAGAGCGCCCGCGTGTCGACGGTGATCGGGACCGTTTCCTTCCCCGCGCCGTAGACGACCGCGGGGATCTTCCTCGCGATCCGGGTCCGGCGGGCCTCGTTCTTTCCCCGGGTAGACCGTCTCTCGACGGTGAGCTCGATGGTTTTCATGTGTTTCCTGCACGGGATCTGACCCCTTCGGGATCAGACCCCGGACTGTTCCCGCGTATACCGCGACAAACGGGGCATTCTACACAAAAAGGGAGGAAACGGAAGCGCCCTGGTGAATGCGCTGGATCGCCTCCCCGAGGAGGGGCGCGACCGAGAGGGTCCGGATCTTGGGGCACCGCCTCATGGCGTCCTCGACCGGAATCGTGTTCGTGACGAACAGGGTCTCGAGCCCGCTCTCCTGGATCCTCTCCAGGGCGGGCCCCGAAAACACCGGGTGCACCGCCGCGGCGAACGTGCGCCGGGCGCCCTGGTGAGCGAGCGCGTCCGCCGCCTGGACGAGCGTCCCGGCGGTGTCGATGATGTCGTCCAAGATCAGGACATCCCGTCCGTGGACGTCCCCGATGACGTTCAGCACCTCGGTTTCGTTCGGCCCGCTGCGCCGTTTGTCGATGATGGCGAGCGACGCACCGAGCCGCTTGCCGATCGCGCGCGCCCGCGCCACTCCCCCGACGTCCGGCGACACGATCACGAGGTCTTTCACGTTCATCTCGCGGATCGCGTCCAAGAGGACGGGAGCGGCGAAGAGGTGGTCCACCGGGATGTTGAAGAACCCCTGGATCTGCAGCGTGTGCAGGTCCATCGTCAGGATCCGGTCCGCGCCCGACGCGGTCAGGAGGTCGGCCATCAGCTTCGCCGCGATCGGCACGCGCGGCTTGTCCTTCTTGTCCTGCCTCGCGTAGCCGAAGTACGGCATGACCGCCGTGATGCGCGACGCCGACGAACGCCGGAACGCGTCGAGCAGGATCAGGAGCTCCATGACGTGGTCGTTGACCGGCGACGACGTCGGCTGAACGACGAACACGTCGGCGCCCCGCACGTTCTCGTCGATCTGGCAGTAGTTCTCCCCATCCGAGAAGTTGAAGAGCGTCACCTGCCCCACGGGAATGTCGAGGTACTTGCAGATCTCGTCCGCGAGCGCCGGGTGCGCCCGACCAGAAAAGATCTTGAGGTCCCCGTAAGAAAAGTTCGGAGTCAAGCGCCGGGGATTCTAGCGTGAGCTTTCCGTCTTACGTCAGGTCTCGTCGAATCCGCATGACGGCCGTTTTTCAAACGACTCGTGTCTCCGGGTCGCCGCGCGCGAAGTCTCCCGTCCAGGGAGGAGGCGCGCGCGGCGGGAGGCGTAGCGCAGCGAAGGACCAGGCGAGCGGTCGAGCCCGCATCCGGGCGAGCCGCTCGCCGTTGCGAAGCAGGTCCGGAGCGAAGCGAAGCCGACGTGTCTGGCTGGGGCGGGAGGACTCGAACCTCCAGATGCCGGCTCCAAAGGCCGGTGCCTTACCAGTTTGGCGACGCCCCAACGCTCACAATTGTAAGCGTCGGGACACTCGTCGGCTTCGGGGATTCGGAGGACCGGCTAGCGCGCCACCTCGCGCACCGGCTCGGGCTCCTCCTGGGGAATCTCGATCGGCCGTTCGACGGGCGGCTCCGTTCGGACCTTCTCGTACTCCGAGAGGATCCGCCGCTCCATCCGCTCCCGCGTTTCCCGGTTCAACGGGTGGGCGACGTCCTTGAACTCGCCGTTCTTCTTCCGCTTCGATGGCATGGAGACGAAGACGCCGTTCGGCCCCTGGATGACTTTCAGGTCGGAAACGAGAAAACAATCGTCGAGAACGATGGAAACGTAGGCCTTGAGCCTCTCCTCCTCAACGGGAAAAACTTTTACCTGGGTGATCTCCATTGGGAACCTCCCGAAGACTCAGTGCGGAGCCGGTAGTCGTCGCGGCTCAACGTTCGGCAGGGGATGACTCGCGCCTCGGGGTGCATCGCCCCGAGACGTTCGCCCGCGTCCTGCGCGGCGCCCCTGAGTACGATCGTCGAGCCCGAGCCGGTGATGGCGCACTCGGATGCGGACGAGAGCGCCGAGTCGAGCAGAATTCGCATCTCGGAAGCCATCCCTAGCACGGCGAATGCCAAATCGTTGGGCCCGAAGAACCTCTGAGACGTCGCGACTTCCAGCGCCGCCGGCATCCGACCCTCGTCGGAGTCCCCGGACCGCCGGCGGTGCGCCGCGTAGGCTTGCGCGGTCGAAATCGGGAAGGGCGGGACGAGCAGAAGGAGCTCCTCCGGCGGCGAATCCGGCAGAGGCGTCACGCGCTCCCCGCGGCCCTCGACGTCGGCCTCCCCTCCGATCAGAAAGTACGGCACGTCGCTTCCGAGGAGGGCGGCGATCGAGGCGAGCTCCGAGGCCGGGAGCGGGGACTCCCAGAGGCGCGAGAGAAGGGCGAGGGTCCGCGCGGCGTCGGAGCTCCCTCCTCCCAGTCCCGCGCCGACGGGGATCCGCTTCTCGAGAAGGATCCGGACGTCGGGAGCCCTTCCGAGCCGATCCGCGAGGGAACGCGCCGCCCGCAGGACGAGGTTCGAGTCGTCGTCCGCGACCGCCAGCCCTTCGCAGGCGAGCTCGAGAGATCCGGTTCCGCGCTCGAGGGTGATCCGGTCGGCGAGGTCGATGGAGACGACGCGAGAGCGGATCTCCTGATATCCGTCAGCCCGCCGCCCGCCGAGGCGCAGCTCCCGGTTGATCTTTGCGGGCGCCTCCGCCGTGAGGGTCACGGGTTCGCGGGAGGCGCCGGCTCCACCGGCTCTCGCGCGACGAGCGCGAGCTCGAGGCGCCTTCGGGAGCGCCGATCCTCGACCGAAATTCTCTCCGGCCAGGGGTCGAGCGTTCCGGAGAAGACCGCGAACAGGTCGGCTCCGGCCCGCTCGATTCGAAGGGACGCGAGGCGCGATCCGGCGAGATCGAGCACTCCCTCGACCGGCTCCCTCCCGGCAAAGCGAAGGAGGGTCTCTCCGGCGCGGGCTCCGGCGACCTGGGGCGCCGTCCGCCAGACTCCCGCGAGAAGCGAGAGGAGCTCTTCGGGCTCGAGGGGCAGCGGCCGGGCGCCCTTCGCCTCGAGAACCCCGGACGCGTAGCGCGCGATGGGGCTTCCGAACGGGCCCGTCATGGTCGCCTCGACCTTGCCGGGCAGCGACTCGACGGCGAGCGTCCCCGGGAGCTTCAGCAGCCCGTCGGACATCTTCACGTCGTAGAGGAGCCGCACGGGGCCCTGGGAGTCGGCCCGCGCGAGCGCGGCCTGCCACGCGGAGAGAGCCTGTCGGGACTCGTCGGCTCCCGCGGGTCCGAAGGCGGGCCGACGGGTCGCGCACGCGGCCGTCAGCGCGGCGAGAACGAGGGCGAGGGCGGCGCCCCGGCGCGGGGAGAGTTTCACGCGGCGTGGACGGAGGCGGGGAACGAGCCTCCGGGGACTACTGCTCCCGCCCCGAGGTCTTTCCCGCCAGGCGCGCGAGCTTCTGTCGGACCTTCTCGGGTTCGTCGTGCTTGAGAGCGAGCGCGCGCTCCCAGTGGGCGATGGCCTTCGCCGTGTCTCCCTGGCGTTCCGAGAGGTCGCCCAGGTGCTCTTCGATCGTCGGGTCGTCCGGCTCCCGCTGCTTCGCCGCGGCGAGGTGGACCTGCGCTTTCTCGAGCCGGCCGAGGCGGAAGTAGACCCAGCCGAGAGAGTCCTGGTAGGCGCCGTTGCGCGGCTCGCGGGCAACGGCCTTCTCGAGGAGGTCCCGGGCCTCCTCGAGCCGGATGCCGCGGTCCGCCCACATGTAACCGAGGTAGTTCTGGGCCGCCGAGTCGTTCGGCCGCCGCGCGAGGAGCTCTCGGAACGTCTTCTCCGCTTCGACGGTCGCCCCCGAGCGTTCGAGAGAGGCGCCGAGCCGAAAGAGGGCTTCGGAGCTCTCCGGGAATCGCCGTGCCGCCTCGCGGGCCACGCGGGCGGCCGCCGGGAAGTCCTTCACCCGCGTGTACACGTCCGCGGCCGCGAGGACTTCCTCCGGGTTCGGCGACGCCGCGAGCTTGGCCAGGGCTTCCTCCGCTTTCCTGGTCTCTCCGGCGCGGCGCTGGAACTCGGCGACCAGGGCCGCCCACTCCGGCCGGTCCGGCTCCGCGGCGAGAGCGGCGCGTGCGACTTCGAGACCGGCCGGGAATGCCTCTCCGTCCCGCGCGGCGCCCGCGAAGATCCGGAGCGCCCTTCCGTTCACCGCGTTGCCCTTGACCGCGAGAGGGGCGAGGATCTGGCGTGCGCGCGCGTAGTCCTTCTGGAGGAACGCGAGGTACCCGAGCTCGACGTTCGCCGCCTCGCGCGCGGGGATCTTCCGGGGGTCTTCGGCGCCGCGCTTCAAGCCCTCTTCTATGAAAGTCCGCGCCTCCGAGAAGCGGCGTTCCCGCAGCATCTCGCCCACGAGAGCGCGGCGGGTGGATTCGTCGTCGGGTTCCTCGGCGATGAGAGCCCGGAGGATCTTCTCCCCCTCGGGCGAGCTCCCCTTCTCGAAGAGGACCTGCGCGAGGAGGCGCCGGATCCCGCGGTTCTCCGGCCGCCGGGCGGCGAGGTCGCGCGCGCGCTTCTCGGCCTCGGCGAACCGGCCCGCCCGCGCGAGATCGAGCGTGATCCGCTCCGGTATGGCCGGGTTCTCCGGATCGGTCTTCTCAAGCGTCTTCAGGAGCTCCAGCGCGCGATCGAGCTGGTCGTCGTCTTCGTAGAGATCGATGAGAGCCGCGGCGGTGTCGCGGTCGCGGGGGTTCGCCTCGAGAAGCGACCGGTAGAGCGCCTCCGCTTCCTTGACGCGACCGCTCTTCGCCTTCGCCTCCGCCGTCAGGCGCACGAGTGCGGGATGGCCTCCGGCGTCGCCGGTCTCCTCCAGGACCCTGGCCGCGTCCGCGGACCGACCCCGGGCGAGAAGCGCCCGGGCGAGCGGCGCGGCGATCGACGGATCTCCCGGAGCGAGCTTCCGCGCCTGCTCGAGCTCGGCGATCGCGACGTCGAGGCGGGACGGGTCTCGCTCGGACGCCGCGAGCTCCAGGCCGCCCAGGAGCCGGTGTCCCTCGACGAGCTTCGGATCGAGGCGGACGACCTCGCGGGCCTGCTTGATCGCTTCGTCGCCGACGTTCAAGTCGCGGAGCAGCTGCGCGTACTCGAAGCGGACGACGGCGTCCTCCGGCAGCAGCTCGATGACCTTCCGGTACAGCTCCAGGGCCTGCTGGTAGTTGCCCTCACCGATCGCCGCGCGGGCCCGAAGAAAAGCCTTGCGGCTTTCCCGGACGTCCGCCGCCTCCGCGGCGGCGCACAGGAAAGAGAGGGCCAGGGCGAATGCCGCGAAACGCTTCCTCACGAGGGGTCCAACGCCCGGGCGGTCCTCTTCATGCCCGGCGAATGTAGCATGCGGCATCGATGGCGCTCTGCCGAGCCAAGTAGCGCGGACTCAGAGATATAATGGGCGTCGAATTCCGGAGGGGGCATGATCAAAGCGGACATCGTCGACCTCGTCGTCGACCTCGCCAGGATCCCTCGCGCCAAAGCCGCGACCGCCGTCGAAACGGTGATCGAGTCGATGCGCTCGGCTCTCGGCGCCGGTGACCGGATCGAGCTCCGCGGGTTCGGCGTCTTCCAGGTCAAACGGAGGAAGCGCGGCATCGGCCGGAACCCGAAGACCGGAGTCGAGGTCACGATCCCTCCGGGCAACACCATTCGATTCAAGCCCGGTAAGGATCTGCGCGACCTGCCCTAGATTTTCTCCCTCTCCCCTCCGGGGAGAGGGCCGGGGTGAGGGGTCGACGTCGCCGGAGTCTCCTTCCCCCTTGATATAAGCCCCGCGTGGATCCCGACGCTTCTCCGCCTCCACCGGCGCCCTTCTCCGCTCCGCCCCGATGGGATCGCCGTCGCTGGAAGGTTCCCGAACACCCGCTCTTTCACCTTCTCCTTCTCGTTCTCACCTTCATCACGACGACGATCTTCGGCGGCGCGGTTTTCAGCGAAGGCGGGAGCTTCCTCGACGGTCTCTCTTTCTCGATTCCGCTGCTCACGATCCTGGGCGTCCATGAGCTCGGCCACTACGTTCTCTGCCGCCGTCACGGAATCGCCGCCACCCTCCCGTACTTCCTCCCGGCCCCGATCCCGAACCTGATCGGCACGTTCGGCGCGCTGATCCGCATCAAGGAGCCGATCCGCGACAAGCGGGCGCTTCTCGAGATCGGCGCGGCCGGGCCGCTCGCGGGCTTCCTGACGGCGATTCCCTTCCTCCTCTACGGCGTCACGCGCCCGCGGCCGGTCGAGCAGATGGTCGCGCCCGGCTCGGTCCTGTTCGAGTATCCGATCCTCGTGCGCTTCGCGCAGGACCTGACGGGGGCCGGCCGATACACGAGCGCGACGGTCCACGAACACCCTGCCTTCATGGCCGCGTGGTTCGGGATGCTCGTCACGGCGCTCAACCTGCTGCCGATCGGGCAGCTCGACGGCGGTCACGTGGCGCGGGCCACGTTCGGCCGCCGCCAGCCGATCCTCTCCTACGCCGTGCTCGCCGTGGCGGTCCTCTCGGCCGCGCGGGGGCCGATCTGGGCGTTCTTCGGCTTGTTCACCGCGATCTTCCTCGGCGTCACCCACCCGCCCGTGGAGAACGACGACGAGCCGCTCCCCTTCGGACACAAGCTGATCGCGCTCTTCTGCCTCGCCGCGTTCCTGCTCTGCTTCACCGCGCTGCCGATCCGCGTGATCTAGGAGGGGTCAGGTCTCCACCTGACACTTTGCATTCCAAAGTGTCAGGGCGACGCTTCCTTTGTCAGCGTTTCGCGCGCCTCGTGAAGACCTGACCCCGCTCAGACTTCGAGCAGGAACGTCGCCGGGCCGTCGTTGACGAGCGACACCTGCATCATTTCGCCGAAGACCCCGGTCTCGACCGGCACGCCGGCCGCGCGCAGCGCCTCGACGAAGCGCTCGTAGAGCGGGCGCGCCGCCTCGCCCGGCAGCGCACCATCGAAACCGGGCCGGCGACCGCGCGAGAGGTCCGCGCCGAGCGTGAACTGCGACACGACGAGCACGCTGCCCCCGACGGCCGCGAGGTCCCGATTCATGCGGCCGGCCTCGTCCTCGAAGACGCGCAGGCCCGCGACTTTGCGGGCCGCCTCGTCCGCGGCCGCGGGCGTGTCACCCGCCACCGCGCCGAGCAGGACGAGAAAGCCGGAGCCGATGCGGGCGACCGTCTCGCCGCGCACGTCGACGCGCGCATCCGAGACCCGCTGGATCACGAGCTTCACGGCGGCGCCGAGCCCACGCGGGCCGAGCGCCGCGTGACGAGGAGCCGGGTGAACTCGCGCGGTTCCGTGGATCGGGCGAGAAGAGCGACGGCGAGATAGACGACCGCCCCCGCGAGCGTCGCCACGATGAGAAAGAGGAACCGCTCCGCCGTCCGGTCGGGAGGGTACGCCGCGAGCACCCGCCCCGCGAAGTAACCGACCGAGACGGCCATCACCGCGGCGGCGAGAACGACCCGGCCGAGCGAGAGCGCGACCTCCCTGAGTCCGAGCGGCCCCTCCCGGCGTCGGAGGAACGTCAGGAGGAGGAGAAAGTTCACCGTCGCGCCGCAGGACGTCGCGAACGCCACCGACGCGACGCCCCAGGGACGGAAGGCGAGCGAAACGGCGACGAAGACCGCGAGATCGGCCGCCGCGCACAGAACGGGCGTGCGGGTGTCCTTGCGGGCGTAGTGGGCGAAGACGAGAAGGCCGTTCGCCGAGATGAAGAAGAGGCCGAGCGCGTAAAAGGCGAGGGTCTCCGCCGTCGCGGCCGTCGCCGCCGCGCCGAAGCGACCCCCCTGGAAGAGCGCGGCGATCACCGTCTCGCGCAGCACCGCGAGCCCCACCGCCCACGGCACCGTTACGAACGCGACGAGCCGGAGCCCGAAGCGCAGCGTGTCCTTGAACGAGCGGGGGTCGTCGTCGAGTGCCTGTCGGGCGAGGAGCGGCAGGATGGCCGTCGAGATCGAGATCACGAAGCCGCCTCGCACGAGCTCGATCACGCGGTTGCCGAACGTCAGGTAGGAGACGGCGCCGTCCCCGAACCCCGAGGCGAACCGGCTCGACAGCGCGTTGTTGATGGCGTAGATGCCG
The DNA here is from genome assembly GCA_035646435.1 of Thermoanaerobaculia bacterium. Classification (GTDB taxonomy): domain Bacteria; phylum Acidobacteriota; class Thermoanaerobaculia; order UBA5066; family Gp7-AA6; genus Gp7-AA6. The sequence continues at coordinate 12,016 of DASRPJ010000361.1, forward strand.
AAGCCGAAGAGGCGCGGCAGGAGCAGCACGAACACGGCTCGAACCGCCGGGTCCGAGAGGCGCACGCTCCACTTCCCGATCGCGGAGAGCTTTCTCGCGAACGGGATCTGGATGCCCATCTGGAGGACTCCACCGGCGAGGACGCCGATCGCCAGCGCGACGGTGGGCTCCTCGAACCGCGGCGCGAGCACGACGGCGGCGGCGATGATCGCGAGGTTCAAAAGGATGGGCGACATCGCGGAGACCGCGAAGCGGCCGTGCGCGTTCAGGACCGCCTGGAGGAGCGCGGCGATCGAGATGAAGATCAGGTACGGGAACATGAGCCGTGTCAGGTACACGGTCAGCTCGAGCTTTCCCGGCGTCGAGAGGAAGCCCTTCGCCAGGAGCCGCACGATCGCGGGCGCGAACACGATCCCGGCGACGACGATCGCGGAGACGATCAGCGTGAGCGCCGAGAGGATGCGCGCCGCGAAGAGCCGGGCGTCTTGCGCGGACCCGTCCTTGCGCTTCTCCGCGTAGGCGGGAATGAAGACACCCGGCAGCGCGCCCTCGGCGACGAGCTGCCGGAGCATGTTCGGGATCCGGTACGCCGTGTAGAAGACGTCGCTTGCCGCGCTCGCCCCGAATACGGTCGCGATCGTCCGGTCGCGGAAATAACCGGTCACCCGCGACGCGAGCGTCAGGAGCGTGATGACCGAGGCGGAGCGGACGAGCTTCCCGCGGGCGTCGTCCGACGGGAGCGGGGCTTCGCTCAAATCCAGCGGTCCATCGACTTTCCCCGCATTCTAAGAGCCTTCTGCTCGGACATCATTTGTCGCGAAGGGAGATATTCTGCGAGGTACTTGAAAGGAGAGGAAACACATGGCCAGCGTCAACAAAGTGATCCTGATCGGCAACCTCGGAAAAGACCCGGAGATCCGGACGACTCCGCAGGGGACGTCGCTCGCACGATTCTCGGTCGCGACGACCACCACGTGGAAGGACGCCTCGGGAGCGAAGCAGGAGCGCACCGAGTGGCACGACGTCGTCGCGTGGGAGCGTCTCGCTCAGATCTGCGGCGAGTACCTGCACAAGGGGAAGATGGTCTACGTCGAAGGCAGTCTTCAGACCCGTAGCTGGGAGGACCAGAACGGGCAGAAGCGGTACAAGACGGAAGTGAAGGCGAACAACGTCGTCATGCTCTCTCCCCCGCCGCGGTCCGATTCGGCGCAGCCACGGATGCCGAAGGCCGAGAGCGAAGCCGCGGAGCCGGTCGCCGCGTACGACGACGACGTCCCGTTCTGAGGAGGAGAGCGACGAAGATCCCCCGAAGCTCAGCGGGATTCGGTGAGCGCGAGGAGCTCCGCGACGTCGCGGCGGAGCTCCTCGAGGGAGTCGTGGAGCGAAGGCGCCGCGAGACGGAGACCTTCGAGCCGCCGGCGATAGGCCTCGACGCGACGGAGGGCCTCCTCGCGCCGCTCGTCGGAAAGGGAGCGCTCGACGGCTTGCACGCACGCCGGATACTCCGCGATGCGGGAGCAGACGAAGACGAGGTCGCAGCCCGCGGCCGCCGCCGCCGCGGCCCGCTCCGGCAGGCCGCCGAACCGCGCGAGCGCGCCCATCTCGAGGTCGTCGGAGAGGGCGACGCCCTCGAACCCGAGACCTTCGCGCAGGAGGCGGGTGGCGACCGCGGGGGTGAGAGACGCTGGGACCCCGTCCCGCGCGCTCGCCGCGTGGGAGACCATGATCGCGCCCGCGGCGTCCGCGAGCGTACGGAAGGGGCGGAGATCTTCCTCGAGCTCCGCCGGGTCGTCGGGCAGCTCCGGAAGGTCGTGGTGCGTGTCGAAGCGCGCGCGGCCGAGCCCCGGGAAGTGCTTGAGACTCCCGCCCACCCCGTGCGCGTGAAGCCCGTCCAAGAAGTCGCGGGCCGCGGCGGCAATCTCGTCGGGGTCCGCCGCGGCGGCGCGCTCCCCGAGGACCGACTCGCCCGCGCCCGGCAACCTCCGATCCACGACCGGGGCGAGGTCGACGTCGAAGCCGAGAAGAGCGCATGCGCGGCCGGCGAGCTCTCCCGCCCGGCGCCCCTCTCCCGCTCGAGCCGCCGCATGAAAGGAAGGGAACGGGCCCGCGAGGTGGCGCAGCCGGTCGACGGGGCCGCCCTCCTGGTCGATCAGGAGGAGCGGACGCCCGGGCAGCGCCCGGACGTCGCGGACGAGCCGGGCGAGGACGCCGGCGGTCTCGATGTTGCGCCGGAAGAGTATGACGGCGCCCGGAGGGCTTTCCTCGAGGATCGCCCGTTCCTCCGCGAGGAGCGCCGGACCGGAGAGGCCGACGCCGAAGAGCCGGGACGCTCCCGGGGTCACCCCTTCAGCCGATCCTGCAGGGCCGCGAGCAGACCGAGCGCGGCGATCGGGGTGAGCCGGTCGAGGTCGGCTTCCCGCAGCTTCTCGAGCACGAGCTCCTCGGAGCCGGAGAAGAGGAGGAGCTGGCCCTCGCCCGCGCTCTCGCCGGCGCGGCGCGCGAGGACGGGCGCTCCCTGGACGTCGAGCTCCTGCTTCTCGAGGTTCGAGAGGACCTCGCGAGCTCGAGCCGTTACCGACGGGGGCAGACCCGCGAGCTCCGCGACCTGGATGCCGTAGCTCCGGTCGGCGGCGCCCGGTACCACCTTCTTCAGGAACACGACGCGCCCGCCGACCTCCTTCACCGCCATCGTCGCGTTCGAAACGGCCGGCTTGACGAGGGCGATCTCGGTGAGCTCGTGGTAGTGCGTCGCGAACAGCACGAAGCCGCTCTTGTCCGGAGAGTCGTGCAGGTGCTCGACGAGCGCCCACGCGATCGAGAGTCCGTCGAAGGTGGAGGTGCCGCGCCCGACTTCGTCCAGGATCACGAGGCTCGCCGGGGTCGAGTCGCGGACGATCGCGGCGGCCTCCAGCATCTCCACCATGAACGTCGACTCACCGCGGGAGAGGTGGTCCGCGGCGCCGACACGCGTGAAGATCCGGTCGACGGGTGAGATCTCCGCCCTCGTCGCGGGAACGAAGGACCCCGCCTGCGCGAGGAGGACGATCGTCGCGACCTGGCGAAGGTACGTCGACTTGCCCCCCATGTTCGGGCCGGTCAGGACGACGATCCGCTTCTCGGGAGAGAGGTCGCAGTCGTTCGGCACGAAGGGCTCTTCGCGGCGGAACTCCTCGACGAGCGGGTGCCGGCCGTCCACGATCGAGAGCCGTCGCGAGGGCGACAGGGTCGGACGGACCCACCGGCCCGAGTGCGCGACGTCGGCGAAGGATGCGGAGAGATCCACGCCGGCGACGGCGGTCGACGCCCGCGAGACTCGCTCGGCTCCCGCCGCGAGGCTCCCGAGGAGAGCCGCGTAGAGCCGCGTCTCGATCTCGCCGATGCGGTCTTCGGCCCCGAGGATCTTCTCCTCGAGCTCCTTCAGCGCGGGCGTGATGAAACGCTCCGCGTTCGCGAGGGACTGCCGCCGGATCCAGTCCGCAGGCACCTTCTCGCGGTGCGCGGCGCCGACCTCGAACGAATACCCGAAGACGCGGTTGAATCGCACCCTGAGCGTCGCGATACCGGAGCGGCGGCGCTCTTCTGCCTCGATGGCGAGAAGCGCGGTCTGCGCGTCGCGTTTCAGCTCCCGCAGCGCGTCGAGCTCCGCGTCCGCGCCCGCGCGAATCACCGATCCGGCCGACGCGAGCACCGGCGGATCGGCGGCGAGCGTCTCCTCGACCCGGCCAACGAGGTCGGACGTGTCGGGAATTGCGTCGATCAGGCGCCGGAGTCGCGGCGAAGCGAGCGATCGCCCCGCCGCGGAGAGGCGCGGCAGCGCGCGCAGGCCGGCCGCCCACGCGGCGACCTCCCGGGGCCCCGCGTTTCCGATCGCGATGCGCGCGAAATGTCGCTCGAGGTCTCCGATGTCGGCGAGGGCCTTCTGGACGTCTGTCCGCGCGTCCGCACGGGCGACGAGCTCGTCGACCGCCTCCCACCGGTTCTCGAGCTCGACGGGATCGAGAGACGGCCGAGACATCGCTTCCTTGAGGGCGCGCGCGCCCATCGGCGTGCGCGTTCGATCGACGAGCGCGCAGAGGCTCACGCGCGCGTCCCCCGTCGAGGACTCGAAGAGCTCGAGGGTCGCGATCGCCGCCGCGTCGAGCCTCATCCGCTCGCCGAAGAGGAGGGGCTGGGGCTCGAGCACGTGCGGAAGCCCGCGGGGTCGCATCTCGGATGCGTAGGAGCGCGCCGCGGCGGCCGCGCCGAGCGTGCCGCCGTCGGAGGGAGAGACGTTCGCGAAGCTCAGGGAGGATCGCGCGCGCGCGAACCACTCCGCCGGACGCCGGGTGACGGGCACGTCGGGCGAAAACGGCAGCTCGCACCCTTCGGGCGCGAGGGCTTCGCGCGGACGGAACAGCGCAAACACCTCGGAGAGTCGCGCCGCCGGCAGGCGGCCGGCGTGAAACCGGCCCGTCGAGAGGTCGAGAAAGGCGATCCCCCACTCGCCCTCGCTCCCCTCGTCCGGATCGAGCGCGGCGAGGTAGCACGGGGCATCGGGGAGGAGGGCCCCGGGGTCGAGGACCGTCCCGGGAGTCACGATCCGCGTGATGTCGCGTTTGACGAGCCCCTTCGACGCCCGCGGGTCCTCGACCTGGTCGCACACGGCGACCTTGCGGCCCGCGGCGACGAGCCTCGCGATGTGCTGATCCGCGCTGTGCCAGGGGACGCCGCACATCGGCGCTTCGATGTCGGAGTCGCGGTGGCGGGCGGTCAGGGCGATGCCGAGGAGAGGCGCCGCCTCCCGCGCGTCGTCGAAGAACATTTCGTAGAAGTCCCCCATCCGGTAGAAGAGAATCGCGTCCGGAAACCGGCTCTTCATTTCGAAGTACTGCCGGAGCATCGGCGTGACGCGTGGAGGGGTCGAGCTCAACCGGGTGCTAGCATAACCGCGGTCTCTCTCTCCGCGCGAAATCCGTCGGCGGAGCGGTGCAGCCGAAAGATTTCCGAATGCAAATCCTCGCGATCGACACCGCGAGCCCGTTTCCGTCGGTGACTCTCCATGGGCCGGGCGGAACGTGGGAAGAGGCGCTGCCCGACGGCCGGCGCGCCTCGGAAGAGCTCCTCCCGGCGATCGCGCGTTGCCTCGCCGCCGCGGCGGCGACGCTCGCCGGATGCGACCGGATCGCGGTCTGCGCGGGTCCCGGGTCATTCACCGGGCTGCGCGTCGGCCTCGCGACGGCCTGGGCGCTCGGGCGGGCGGCGGGCGTCCCGGTCGAGGCCGTCCCCACGCTCGAGGCGCTCGCCGAGACCTTGCGGCCGACGGGAGAAACACGGGTGGTCGCGGCGCTCGACGCGGGACGGGGCGAGGTCGTTCTCTCGACTTTCGACCTCGGGGGCGCCCGGGCGCGGCCGGAAGGCGAGACCGTCCGGCTGCCGCTCGGCGAGGCCCGAGCCCGGATCGCCGGCGTC
>DASRPJ010000362.1:0-2351 GCA_035646435.1 Thermoanaerobaculia bacterium
CGAAGAGGTTGACCGGACGCCCGTAGATCTCGAGTGGCGTGCCGACCTGCTGGATGCGGCCTTCCTTCATGACCGCGATCCTCGATCCCATCGTCATCGCCTCGACCTGGTCGTGCGTGACGTAGATCGTCGTCGTCTTCAGGCGGTGCTGGAGCTTCTTGATCTCCGCGCGCATCTGGCCTCGGAGCTTCGCGTCGAGGTTCGAGAGCGGCTCGTCGAATAGGAACACGGACGGGTGCCGCACGATCGCACGGCCGACGGCCACCCGCTGGCGCTGCCCGCCGGAGAGCTGTTTCGGCTTGCGGTCGAGGTAGGGAGTCAGTCCGAGGATTTCGGCGGCGTCGTCGACCATCCGCGCGGTCTCGTCGCGAGGGGTCCCGCGCATCTTGAGGCCGAACTCGAGGTTCTCCCGGATCGACATGTGGGGATAGAGCGCGTAGTTCTGGAAGACCATCGCGATGTCGCGGTCCTTCGGGGGGAGCTCGTTGACCACCCGGTCGCCGATCGAGATCGTGCCGGAGGAGATCTCCTCGAGCCCGGCGACCATCCGCAGAGCGGTGGATTTCCCGCAGCCCGACGGTCCCACCAGCACCATGAACTCCCGATCCCGGACCTCGAGGTTCAGGGCCTCGATGACGGCGACGTCGCCGTATCGCTTCTCCACGTCGCGGAACGAGACGGCCGCCATTTCTTCCGCTACGTCCGGCGAGGGGCGGTCACGACGCCAGCAGCTGCTCGATACGCCGGCGGACCTCGGGGTCGTCCCACGACACCGCCCCCTGCACCCGGAACAGGACGCGCCCCGCCTTGTTGACGACGTACGTCTCGGGATACTGCGAGCTCCCGAAGCGCGCGGCGGTCTTCGCTTCGGGATCGCGGTAGAGCGGAATGGTCAACGGGTTCTTCACCGCGAACCGGTCGACGGTCTCCCAGTCCTTGTCGACGGACACCGCGTAGAGGACGATGTCGTTCCGGCCGCCGTACTTCTCCCAGAAGCGCGTGAGCGCGGGGATCTCCTCGACGCACGGCGGGCACCACGTCGCCCAGAAGTGAACGATCGCGAGGCGGCCCTTCTCCTCCGTCAGGTCGGTCTTCTTTCCGGCGCGGTCGTAGATCGGCAGCTCCGGCGCGGCGGAGAGAAACGCGAGCGAACCGGTCGGCGAGTCGGGGGGCACGAGCGACCGCACCCAGAGCGAGCCGACCACCGTGAGCGCCACGGCTGTCACGAGCGTCAGGATCGTGCGGATCTTCACGCGACTCTGTCCTGTGCGGACGGCTGCGGTCGAGAGGGACACAGATCCCTCGCGGAGCCTGTCCTGAGCTGGAGACCGGAGTCGACAGAGACACAGATCCCTCGCGGAGCCTGTCCTGAGCGGAAGACCGCATTCGACAGAGACACGGATCCCTCGCTCCGCTCGGGATGACAGGAAGGGCGAAGGGCTCGGGATGACGGCGAGGGCGAAGGGGGGGGGTTCCGCGGGATGACAACGGGCTGGATTCCACGCAAACGGCGCCGGCCGGTCGGGCACCCGGTTCCGAGCGGGCACTCGCCGCACCGGGTGAGCGCGATCTCCGGCCGGCAGATCCCTTCCTCGCCGATCCGGCAGAGGGCGTAGTCGTACCGAACCGGATCCTGCGGGTCGAACCGCGCGAGGCGGTCGGTGATCTCCCGCGCGGTCTTCCAGTCCGCCGCCTTTCGCCTCGTCAGACCGAGCCGCCGCGCGACCCGATGAACGTGCGTGTCCGTCGGGATCACGAGCCGGCTCGTCGGGATCGCCGGCCACAGCCCGAAGTCGAGGGCGTCCTTGCGGACCATCCAGCGCAGGTAGAGGTTCCAGCGCTTGCAGGCGGACCCGGCGGCGGGGTCGGGGAAAAAGAACCGCACCGGGGAATCGCGCGGCAGCGTCCGGCGGCCGATCGCCGGCCGGTAGTCGAGGGCGAGGAGGCGCGAGACGACGCGGGTGAGGAGAGGTCCGACGTCCCGCTCTTCCGGGCGGTACTCCCTCTCGAAGAAGGCGCGAACCGAGCCCGCCTCCGCGCGCGCCATCGCGATGGCGTAGAGGAGCGCCGCCGCGTCGGACGCCGAGTGAAAGCGGTGGCGGAAGCCGGCGAGCTCCTCCCGGGCGAAGCGGGCGAAGTCCGCGACCGAGTCGAGCGCCCTGGCAGGCCGGTTGCCGAGCGGCCGGAGGATCCGGTCGACGCTGCCGAGGATCGTTTCGACGCGGCCGTAAGCGAAGGCGGCGCCGATCCAGGCGGCGACCTCGCGATCCTCGGGACGCTCGTACGAAGCGGGAGAGCGGATCGGATCGGCCTGCTCGGAGGCCGGAGCGTAGGCGAGGGAGAGCCGGTCG
>DASRPJ010000363.1:0-2083 GCA_035646435.1 Thermoanaerobaculia bacterium
GCAGGTGGCCGGTCGCCCGGACCTCTCCCGAGAGGAACCGCAGCATGCGGCTACCCGGAAACTCCCGCGGGTCCCACGGAGCGACCTTCCCGCGGATCGTCGCCTTCACGTCGTGCGCGAGCACGTCGCGCCCCTTGTGGACTCTTCCGCCCTCGGTCGTCAGCTGCGCGCGGACGACCTGCGCGTGGATTTTCGGCTGGATGAAGAAGGCGCCCGTCAGCCGCCCGTCGCCCGCGTAGCGGTGGTGGTCCACCCAAAGCTCGCGCAGGCCGACGACCTCGACGTCGTCCACGCGGATCGACCACTCCCTGCCGGTCGGGGGCGGCTTGCGTTCACCCGGCTGGATCCGGGGAGGATCGGGAAAGCCGGGTATCGGAGGGAGAAGCTCGACCCGCTTCGCGTCGGCAGCCTCCCGCGACGTCAGCCGCTTCCGCGCGCGGAACGTGGAGCCGTTCCCGGAAAGCCCCGTCACGTGCAGGCGCCGGCGTAGAAGCCCGAGCGTCGAAAAGGAGATCTTCGCGTCGTCGAGCTCGAACGTCCACTCGGCCTCGAGGTCCCGGTCGCGGATCCGGAAGTTCTTGACCCGGGCGCGCCCCGGCCAGTACGAGGAGGCCGAAGCGTAGTCGATCGACGTCCGATCGGGGGCCTTGTTGACGAGCGAGCGCAGGCGGCCGGTCGAGAGGAAGGAATAGGCCGTCACGACGTAGAGGAGGTACAGGACGACGACGCCCGCGACGAGCCCGATCGCCAGGCGGCGCGCTCTTTTCGAAGGCGGAGAGCTCATGGGCGGCGACCTTTTCGCAAGAGCCGAGCCACCCGCACCGTTCGCCGGGTCCGGCCAAGTTAGTTTGTTGCGCAAAGTACTTGACGGATGGGAAGGGCACGGGCAGAATCCGCCCATGCCGTCCCTTCGGAAGGATCGCGCCCGGGTTCCGGCGCGGGACAGGAAGTCTCATCCCGGGGTCCGTCGCGAAGCGGCGAGAACGCGAGTTCCTTGACCGCCCGGGGTCGAACTTCCGGCCCCGGGATGCGTTTAAACAACTGACATGAGCCCCGTCATCGAGGCAAACGGCCTGCGAAAGGTCTACAGCTCCCGCTTCGGCACCCGCAAAGTGCGGGCGCTCGACGGCATCGATCTGTCCGTCCGGGCGGGCGAGGTGTTCGGCCTCCTGGGTCCCAACGGCGCCGGCAAGACGACCGCGGTCAAGATCCTGCTCGGCCTGACGCAGGCGACCGAGGGCTCGGCGCGACTCTTCGGGATCCCGGTCTCGGATCCCGAGAGCCGGCGGCGGGTCGGCTATCTCCCGGAGGGGCACCGGTTTCCGGGGTACCTGACCGCGGGGCAGACGCTTTCGATCTTCGGCCGCATGTCCGGGGTGGACGGCGCGACACTGAAGACGCGGATTCCCGAGCTGCTCGCGCGCGTGCGCCTCTCCGACTGGCGGGACGTCAAGGTGAAGAAGTTCTCCAAGGGGATGACGCAGCGCCTCGGGCTCGCGTCCGCGCTCGTGCACGACCCGGCGGTGCTCCTCTTGGACGAGCCCACCGACGGCGTCGACCCCGTGGGACGCCGCGAGATCCGCGACCTGCTGCAGGCCGAGGCGGCGCGCGGGCGCGCCATTCTCCTCAACTCGCACCTGCTCTCGGAGATCGAGCTGACCTGCGACCGCGTCGCCGTGCTGCGGCGGGGGAAGGTCGCCGCGCAGGGACGGATCGCGGATCTGACCGCGCAGGGCTCCCTCTACAGGATGACGGCTTCGCCCGTGGACGAGGCGCTCCTCTCCGCCTTCCGCGAAACCGGGGCGTCGGTCGAGCGGGTCAACGGACACCTCGTGCTGACGACCCGCGACCTCGCCCACGTCAACGCCCTCGTCGACACGCTGCGCGCGCGGGGCGGAATCCTTTCCGAGCTCGCGCCGGTCCGCTCGACCCTCGAGGACGTGTTCGTCGACCTCGTCAAGACCGGCGAGGCGGGGGAGAAGCTGTAATGAGAGCCCTCGTCGCCAGCGTCGAAGAGGTTTTCCGGGAGGCGTCGGCGCGCTGGACGCTCCTCGCCTACTTCGCGATCTCGTCGCTCTTCATC
>DASRPJ010000364.1:0-14146 GCA_035646435.1 Thermoanaerobaculia bacterium
CTTCGACGCCTGGACGAAGCTCTTCGGGCGCGGAGAGTTCGACTACTGGCACGCTTCGCGCGTCATCGGCGCGGGCGACACGATCAACGAGTTTCCGTTCTTCACGTTTTTCCACGCCGACCTGCACCCCCACCTGCTCGCCTTTCCGTTCTTCCTCGCGGCGTTCGCGCTGGCGGATCGCTGGATCGAGGCGGGTCGATCGGCGGCCCCTGACCTCTCCGCCGCCGCGCTCGTCCGGCGCGCCGGAGCCTTCCTCCTCGTCGCGCTCGTCGCGGGCACCGCAATCGCGGCGAACCTGTGGAACACGCCGGCCATCGCGATCCTCCTGATCTTCGCGGGGACGGCGCGCACGACCCGCGGGGAAGGGCTTCCGAGTCCGGGCGCGGGGTTCACGGGCGCCCTGACGGGCGCGGCCGCGTTCGTCGCCGCGCTCGTTCTAACCTATCCGTACCGGGCGTCGTTCGCGCTTCCCTACAACGGCATCGCGAAGACCCGGGCCACGTCGGGACTGCTCGAGTTCCTGGGCGTCTGGGGGATTCTCTTCGCAGTCGCGGCCGCGGGCCTCGTCGCCCTCGCGGCCGTGGAAGGAGAGGACCGCAGGCGAGGCCGGGACCTCTTCCTCGCGGTGGCCGGCGCGCTCTCGGTGGGGCTCGCGCTCCAGTCCAGGGCTGCCGCTCTCGCGCCGATCCTGTTCCTCGCCCTCCTCGCGGCTCGCGCCGCCTGGCAGTACCTGCGCGAGAAAGACCGCCCCGGCCTGAACGCGGTTTTCCTTTGCCTGCTCGCCCTGGCGATCATCGCGGGCTGCGAGATCGTCCACTTCAAGGACTCGTACGGGGACAAGCTCCACCGCATGAACACGATCTTCAAGTTCTACATCCAGGCGTGGCCCCTGCTCGGAATCGGCGCCGCCGCGCTCGCGGCGCGCGCGTGGGATCGGACGGCGTCGCGGCGGAGGCCGCTGGCGGTCATGCTCGCGCTCGCGGCCGGGGCCGCGCTCCTCTACCCCATGGCGGCGACGCTCACCCGTTTGAGTCAGAAGGACGGGTCCTTCTCCCTCGACGCGCGAAGGCCCCTCGGACGGCGAAACGCCGGAGACCTCGCGGCGATCGAGTGGCTCGAGAAGAACGCTCCGTCGGACGCGGTCGTGCTCGAGGCGACGGGCGATCCGTACTCGGAGTTCGCGCGGATCTCTTCCCACAGCGGAGTGCCGACCGTCCTCGGATGGGCGAATCACGAGGGACTCTGGCGCGACCGTGACCCGGAAGTGCAGGAGCGCGTCCAGCAGGTGCGCCTCTTCTATACTTCCGGCGATCCCACGCTCGCGCGGGGGATTCTCCGCCGATACGGCGTCACCCACGTCGTGGTGGGCGACCTCGAGCGGCGAACGTACGCCGCCTCGGCGACCGGTTCGCTCCCTTTCCTCGAACGCGTCCACGACGGCGGTACTCTCGTTTATCGCGTGGTGGACAGTCGATGAGGGCCGACCCGGGCGGACGGCCGGGGCCGGGAAGGAACGCTCGAGAAGGAGACGCGCCCGCGGCGGATCGGATGTACAACGCCGGGTGGGACGATCGGCCGGCCGAGTATGCGGAGCTCCGCGATTGCTGGCTGACCCGAAGACGCATGCGCCGCGTGGCGGAGTTCCTGTCCGCGGCAAAACCCGGTGATCGCGTCCTCGACGTCGGCTGCGGGGTCGGCGAGGTCGCGATCGATCTCGCCGCCGCTCGACCGGACCTCTCCTTCGTCGGAGTCGAGCCTCAGGGCAGTTACACGGCGTTCGCAGCCCGGGTTGCGGCCGAGCGGGGTCTCGCAAACGTGTCGTTCCGCGTCGGCCTGGCGGAGGCACTCGCGGGTGCGCTCGCGGGCGAAGCGCCCTTCGACTGGGTCTTCTCCAACGACGTGCTCCACCACGTGGCCGACGAGCGGCTCGTCGCGCGATCCGTCGCGGAAGTCGCCCGGCCGGACGCGGCGTGGCTCGCGATCGAGCCGAACTGGTTCAACCCTTACGTCTTCCTGGAGTGCGCCCTGAAGAGGGGGGAGCGCAACTTCCGGCCGGACCGTTTCCTGCTTCAGGCGCGGGAGAGTGGATGGGTTCTCGAAGATCGTTCGTACATCTTCCTCATTCCTTCCGCGATCAAACATCCTCCCCCGGTTCTGATTCGGCTCGAGAGCCGCCTGGAAGAGAACCGCATGCTCGCCGGCGGAACCACGTTGACCCTCGTCCGAGGGAGTGGAGCGGTGGCCGCAGGCTCCCACCCGTCACACACTGACCGATGAGAATCGTGATGGCTCTCGATTACTATCGCCCGAACATCTCCGGCCTCACGCTGTACGTCGAAACGCTCGCCGCCGCACTCGCGGGGCGCGGGCATTCGGTCACGGTCCTGACGCTCGCGCACAAGAGCGGTCTTCCGGCGGAGGAGACCGACAGGGGCGTGCGAATCGTGCGGGCGCCCGTGATCGCGAAGCTGGGCAAAGCCCTCGTCTCGCCGGCGATCCTCGCGGTCGCGCGGAAGGAGCTCCGCGGCTGTGACGTCCTTCACCTCCACTCTCCCCTCGTCAATGCCGTCCCGTTCGCTCTTCTCGCACGGTCCGTGAAGGTGCCGATCGTCGTGACCTACCACTGCGATCTCCGGAGCCCGCCGGGGGTGATCCAGCGTACGATCGAGGCGCTTGCCCGTTTTTCGCAGGACTTCGCGCTCGATCGGGCGGAGCGGATCGTGACCTACACCGAGGACTACGCGCGGAACACGCCGTCGCTCGCGAAGCGGCTCGAACAAGTCCGGTGGATCCTTCCGCCGGTTACGCCGCCGCGGGGAACCGACCGCACTGCGGACGAGATTCGCGCGCAATACGGGGTTCGGGGGGACCCCGTGCTCCTCTTCCTCGGCCGGTTCGCCGAGGAGAAGGGCCTGCCGTACCTCGTCGCCGCCCTCCCGGAGGTGCGGCGACGCTTCCCGCAGGCCGCGCTCGTTCTCGCCGGGGAGAAGGACGTTCCCGGGGAGACCGTCGGCGAGCGGCTCGCGCCCCTCCTCGCCGATCCGGAGTCGGGGGTCGTCGCCACCGGGTCCGTGGCCCCGGAGAGGATCGGCGACCTCTTCCGGATCGCCGACCTCCTCGTCCTGCCTTCGACGAACTCGACCGAGTCCTTCGGACTCGTCCAGATCGAGGCGATGCTCGAAGGCGTTCCGGTCGTCGCGTCGGACCTGCCCGGCGTTCGTCAGCCGGTGACGATGACCGGGATGGGCGAGATCGCGCCCATCGGGGACTCGGAGGGCCTGGCGCGCCAGATCGTTCGGGTGCTCGAGTCCCCCGCGTCCCATCGCCGGTCGCGCGAGGAGATCCTCTCGATGTTTTCGATGAAGCGGACCCTTTCCGAGTACGAGGACGTGTACCGCGAAGCGGCGGGGAAGGTCCATTGAAGCCCTCCCCCCCGAGCTCTCGCGAGATCCTTCGCGCGCACCTGCGCGAGATGCCCCTCCACCGGGTGATCATGCGCTCGATCGAGGCGCGAATCCTCGCTTCCGTCGACTACCCGCGCCCGATCCTCGACGTGGGCTGCGGCGACGGGCACTTCGCGTCGGTCGTTTTCCCCGACGGCGTGGACGTCGGGCTCGACCCGGGAATGGAGGACGCGGCCGAAGCGGAGCGGCGAGGCACGTACCGGCTCGTCGTTCGCGCCACGTCGACGGCGATGCCGTTCGCCGATGGCTCTTTCGGGTCGGTCGTCTCGAACTGCGTTTTCGAGCACATCCCCGACATCGAAACGACCGTCGCTGAGATCGCGCGCGTCCTGAAGCCGGGAGGGCGGTTCGCCTGCACCGTCGTCGGCGATCACTTCAACGAGCTCCTGACCGACGAGAGCGTCTGGACGCGGCTCAAGCTCTCGCGCGCACACCGCGCCTACATCGATTGGTTCAACCGCAAGTCCGTCCACTATCGGTGGGATTCGCCGGAGACGTGGAGGGCGCGATTCGAGCGCGTGGGGTTCCAGGTCGAATCGTGGCAGTACTACCTCTCGCCGGCCGCCGCGCACGCGTTTCACCGCGCGCACTACGTCAGCCTCCCGCACCTGGTCGCGCGAAAGCTGACGGGTCGCTGGGTTCCGTTCCCCTCCCTCTACGATCGACCCTTCTGGATTCGGCGATATCTGCCGTTCGTCGACGAGGCGCCGCCCGAGCGCGGCTCGTGCATCGCGTTCGTGTGCTCGCTCCCCCAGGCTGGTCGCGGCGGCCGGGACGCGAACCCGGGAGCCCGGCGAGCGAAGGAGACGCCGTCGACCTGACGTCGGGTCACGCCCGGACCCGCGCCACCCGCGCGGTCGCGTGCGAACAGTCCGGCTAGAATGACGCGGCCAAATTCACGAGGAGAGTCGAATTCGATGCGGATTCTGATCACCGGAGGGGCGGGCTTCATCGGTTCGAACGCCGCGCGCCGCTTCCGGGAGCTCAAGCACGAGGTCGTCCTGTTCGACAACCTGTCCCGGCCGGCGGCCCGTTACAACCTTCGATGGGTCCACCGTCTCCATCCCGACGTGCGGTTCGTCCAGGGCGACGTCCGCAACGCCGACGACCTCACGATCATCGAGCGGGAGCCCTTCGACGCGGTCCTCCACCTCGCGGCTCAGGTTGCGGTGACGACCTCGATCGTCGACCCGGAGGAAGACTGGGGCTCGAACGCGGTCGGGACGTTTCGGGTGCTCGAGGCGATCCGGCACCGCTACTCCTCGACGCCCGAGAAGGCGCCACTTCTCATCTACTCCTCGACCAACAAGGTCTACGGGCACGTGAGCTCCGGCGAGACGGTGCGCGACGGGCGCTGGGATCTCGCGACCGCGACGGACGGCGTCTCGGAATCCGAGGCGCTCTCGTTCGAGTCCCCCTACGGCTGTTCCAAAGGGGCGGCCGACCAGTACGTCCTCGACTACCACCGGAGTTACGGCCTCCCGACCGTCTCTTACCGGCAGTCGTGCATCTGGGGCACGAGGCAGTTCGGCGAGGAAGACCAGGGTTGGGTCGCGTGGTTCGCGCTCGCGGCCACGTTCGGGTTGCCGATCACGATCTACGGAGACGGCCTGCAGGTGAGGGACCTGCTGTGGGTGGACGATCTCGTCGACGCCTACATCGCGGCGATCGAGCGGCGCGACGTCGTTTCCGGCCGCGCGTACAACGTGGGGGGCGGGCCGGCGTTCCGACTTTCTCTGAAAGAGTTGATCGCGATTCTCGAAGACAAGCTCGGCCGGAAGGTGCCCTTCGAGTACGGCCCGGCGCGGCTCGGAGACCAGAGGGTCTTCTACTGCGACATCGGGCGCGCTCGGAACGACCTCGGCTGGGAGCCGAAGGTGGATCCGGCGACGGGCGTCGACCGACTGCTCACCTGGATCGCGCAGGAGCGCGAAGAGATCTCCGATTTCCTCGCGCGCAAGGGACTGCGAATTCCCGCCAGCCGGACCGAATCACAAGAGCCGTGACGGGAAGCCGACGCCCTTGCGCCTGAGCCGGGTTCGCGCGCGCCGACTGCTCGGCGCCATCCTCGCGGTCGGTGCTCTCCTCCGGTTGATCGGTCTGAACTGGGACTCCGGGTACCACCTGCACCCGGACGAGCGATTCATTTCGATGGTCGAGGAGCGGATCGAGTTTCCGACTTCGCTCGCCGGTTACTTCGACTCCGCGGGCTCCCCGCTCAATCCCTACAACCGCGAATTCGGCTCGTTCGTCTACGGAACCCTGCCGATGTTCGTGACGAAGGTCATCGCGAAAGCGATCGGCAAGGACGGGTACGGCGGCGCCCACCTCGTCGGGCGGACGCTGTCCGCGATCGCCGATCTCTTTTCCGTGTGGCTCGTCTACCTCCTCGCACGGCGCTTTTCCCGCGACCGGCGGGTCGCGCTCGGGGCGGCCGCGCTGCTCGCCTTCTGCCCCCTCGGGATCCAGCTCTCGCACTTCTGGAACGTCGACACTTTCCTGACCGCCTTCTCGACGGCGGCGCTCCTGGGCTCCGTACGGATCGCCCAGCGGCGATCCCGCCTGCCCGAGCTCGCGGCCGTGGGGGTGGCGATCGGCCTGGCCGTGGCGTGCAAGGTGACGGCGCTCGCGCTCTTCCTGCCGCTCGGTCTCGGGATCCTCCTCGCCGCGATCGGGACCGGGATCCCGGCGGGGGGCCGCGAGGTGGCGATTACCCTCGGGAAGGCGGCCGGGCGGTTCGGACTGGCTGCCGTCGCCGCGGCGATCACGGTCCGGGTCGCGCTGCCGTACGCGTTCGCGTCCGGCTTCTTCTCCTTCGCGCTCGATCCCCGCTACCTCGACGACATGAAACGGCTCGCGCAGCTGTCCTCCTCGATCTCCGGCTTTCCACCGGCCATCCAGTGGGCCGGCCGGACGGTCCTTTTTCCGCTCAAGAACCTCGTCCTCTGGGGCGCGGGACCGTTCTTCGGGCTCGCCGCGCTCGCCGCCCTCGTCTGGGGCGTCCTCCAGCTGCGCAGGCGTCCGTTCCTCGCGATCCTGCCGATCCTGGCCCATGCGATCTTCCTTCTCGCGTACCACGGCTCGGCGACGACGAAATCGATGCGCTACTTCTATCCGGTGTACCCGGGTCTCGCGGTGCTGGCAGCTCTGTTCCTGGCGGCAATCGCCTCGACGGCGCAGACGCGCGGCCTGGCGACCCGGCTCGCCCGTTCGGCGCTGGCGATCGCGGTCGGCGGGACCCTGCTCTGCGGGCTCGCATTCACGTCGATCTACCGGCGCGAGCACCCGCGCGTCACCGCCACGCGCTGGATCTACCAGAACGTTCCGCCGCCCGCCAAGGTCGGCAACGAGGTCTGGGACGACGGCCAGCCGATGCCGATGCCGGGTTACGACGTCTCGCAGTATGCCGGGCCGGTGCTCCCGCTCGTCAATCCAGACTCCGCCCAGAAGGTGGAAGACGTCGTCGGTGCGCTCCGGGAAGCCGACTGGCTCGCGGTCACCAGCAACCGCGCGTACGGGAACCAGACGCGGATACCGGAAGTGTTTCCGATGTTGCGCGCGTATTACCGCGCCCTTTTCGACGGGCGGCTCGGTTTCGAGCTCGCCGCGGATTTCTCGTCGTACCCGTCGCTCGGACCGCTCGAGATTCCCGACGACCGGGCCGAGGAAGTGTTCACCGTCTACGACCATCCCCGCGTCCTTCTCTTCCGCAAGACCAGTCGCTTTTCGGCGGATCGTGCGAAGCAGATCCTGCTCGCGGCGGTCCCGAAGACCCCGCCCACCATCGCGGATTGGGAGAAGTTTCCGCGCTCGCGCCGGATCGTCGCCGCGCCGATCTATCCCCCGCGCCGGGCCGACGTCGAGAGGAGCACGCGCCGCGTCGGGAGCCCGGAGCTCGCGATCGGCTCGGTTGGAAGCGCCATCGTCTGGTACGCGGCAATTCTCCTCGTCGGGGTGATCGCTTTTCCGCTCGCACACGCGTTCTTTCCCCGACTGGCCGACCGGGGCGCCGGAGTGGCCCGGATCCTCGGCCTCGTCGGCACGACGTACCTGCTCGCGATCCTCGTCCGGACCCGGGTCGTCGCCAACGGCCGGGGCGCCGCCCTGCTCTGCCTCCTGCTGGCGGCGCTCGTTTCCGGGTTCCTCTTCTGGAGGCGTCGCAGCCTGATCGTCGACTTCTTCCGCGAGCGATGGAGGCTCGTCCTCGCCGGCGAGATTGCCTTCGCGGCGGGATTCTTCCTGTTCCTCGGTATCCGGGCTCTCAACCCGGAAATCTTCTGGGGCGAGAAACCGATGGATTTCTCGATCCTGAACATTCTCGTCCGGACCCGTTCGTTCCCCCCCTCGGACCCCTGGTTTGCCGGCGCGCCGCTCGGTTACTACGCGTTCGGCCAGCAGATGGTCGCCTTCCTGACGCTTCTGACGGGCCTGTCCACGCGCTTCACCTTCAACCTCGCTTTCGGGCTCCTCGGCGGACTCGTCGTGCAGGGAGCCTTCACCCTCGTTCGGAACTGGACGGGCCGGCTCCAGGCGGGCGTCGCGGGCGCCGCGCTGACGGCCATACTCGGCAACCTCGCCGGCCTGCGGGAGTGGCTCGTCAACGAGCGGAAGCTCGACTGGGATTACTTCTGGGCGACCTCGCGAGTCATCAAAGACACGATCAACGAGTACCCGTTCTGGAGCCTCATCTTCGCGGATCTCCACGCGCACGTGCTCGCGATGCCCGTCTTTCTGCTCGTCGCGACGGCGGCTCTGCACTTCGTCCGAGTGCACGGGGCGCCGCCCGCGGGCCGCGTTTCCCGCGTCGCGTCCGGAACGATCCTCGGCTTCGCGATCGCCGCCCAGGCGCTCACGAACGCGTGGGACGTTCCGCTGCTCGGCGGCCTCCTCGTGATCGCGATCCTCGTGGCCGCCTCTTCCGAGGGGTTCGCGCCGCGCCGCCTCGCGCGCGCCGCGGTCGGCGGAGCGGCCGCCGTCCTCGCGGCAGGCGTCACCGTCCTCCCCCTGTGGGTGCGGGGAGGAGGGGTCCCCGCCTGGGGCTGGGAGAAACAGCCCGGCGCTGGCGCGATCGACGTCGCGACCGTTTTTGGTCTCTTCTACTTTCTCGCCTTCGCGTGGTGGATCGGGCTCCTGTCCCGGCGGCTGCGTGATCACGGGGTCTCGGACCGGACCCGGCTCATCTCCCTCGTCGCCGCATCCGCTCTACTCCTCGGTCTCGCCCTCGTTTCCGCGACGATCCTCGGGATCGTGGGGGTCGTGCTCTTCGTCGCCGCGGCGGCGGACCGCGCGAGCGAACCCGAGGAGCGCCTCGCGTGCGCGTTCGTCGCCTCAGCGTTCTTCCTGATCGCATTCACCCAGAAGATCTACATCTCCGACCGGATGAATACCTTCTTCAAGCTCTACCTCGAGGCGTGGCTCCTTTTCGCGGTCGGCACCGCCGCGCTCGTCTTCCGGCCGGCGGACCGACCAGGATCGGTTGCCCGCTGGCCCTTCGCGGTCCGGGGCCTCACCGCCGCTCTCGCGCTCTCGTGTCTCTTCACGACGGTCACCGCGGCGCGCGGGGCGGTCAGTCGCCACTTCGCGCCTTACTCGGGGCCGTCGCTCGACGGGCTCCGGTATCTCGAAGAGTCGCGGCCCGGGGAATACCGCGCGATCCTCTGGCTCCGGCGCAATTTGAGGGGAACTCCCGTCGTTCTCGAGGCGCAGGGAGATTCCTACCAGGACTTCGGTCGGATTTCGATGAACACCGGGCTGCCGACCGTTCTCGGATGGGAGCACCACGTCAAGCAGCGCGGGAACGCCGAGTCGGAGGTCATCGAGCGCCGCGAAGCGGTTCGGCAGATCTATTCTGCTGAGGATGCGGCCGCGGTCGAACGCGCGTTGAGGCGGTACCACGTGGGATACGTCTACGTGGGGCCGCTCGAGCGGAGGACCTACCCCGCCGCCGGGCTGCGCAAGTTCGACGGCGCGAAGGATCTCTTCGAGCTCGCGTACGAGAACCGGGAAGCGAAGGTGTACCGGGTGGTGGGGGGCGACTCCGAGGACGTGATCGCGCCCGCGCGTGAGAGCCTTCCCGAGGCGCCCGCGGGGAGTCAGCCGCCGAAGGAGGAGGAGGAGGAGCTGCCGTCGATATCGGAGAAACCCGAGGAGGGACGTCAGCCGTTTTCCGGGATGCGGGAGCCCCGCGACGGGGATTTCGACGGACAGGGTCGACTGTGGATCGCGGATTTCGGCACTTCCCGGCTGCGCATATTCGACCGGGAGGGTGGGTATCTCGGCGGATGGGGCGGCCGGAGCAGCGCGCGGTACGGCTTGCGCGAGCCCTGCTCGGTTTCGATTCGAGGGGACGACGTGTACATCGCCGACACCTGGAACGGGCGCGTTCAGCACTTCACTCTCGCGGGGGAATGGAAGTCTGCGGCCGTCGAGCTCTACGGTCCCCGCGGCGTCGTCGTGGCGCCGGACGGCCGGGTCTGGGTGACCGACACGGGGAACCACCGCGTCGTCGCGTACGACCGGGACCTCGGCAACAAGCAGATCATCGGGAAAGTCGGCAAGGGCGCCCTCGAGTTCTCGACGCCCGTCGGCATCGCCGTCGACGCCGCAGGGTCGATCTACGTCGCCGACACGGGAAATCAGCGGATTCAGGTTCTCTCGGGTGACGGAAAGCTCCTCCGCACGATTCCCGTCGCGGGGTGGAAGGGGGCCGTCGAGCCGCACGTCGAAATCGGTCCCGACGGCGTCGTCTACGCGACGGAGCCGGAAGCGAACGCGGTCCTGGTGTTCGACCCCTCCGGACGAGAGACGGCGCGGTTCGTCGCGGACAGCCAGGGCGTCAAGTTCGCGCGGCCCTCGGGGCTGGCGCTCGACCCGGAGAGCTCGACGCTCTACGTGATCAATTCGGGTAACAACACGGTCTCGAAGCTCCAACTCCCGGGAACACGGACTGAAGCGGCCGTCGAGAGCGGCGGGCAACGATGAGCGACACCGAACCGCGCCCGCAAGCCGCGGCGCCTCCCGCTCCGCGAAGCGGCCGGTTCTGGCTGGCAGTTTCGGTTTTCATTCTCGTGGCGGTCGCGACGCGCTTCTGGAACCTGGGCGATCGGCCTTACCACCACGACGAGTCCATTCACGCGCAACAGTCCTACAACCTCATGAAGGACGGCACGTGGCGATACGAGCCGGCATACCACGGACCGTTCCTCTACTACACGAACGCGCTCGTCTATCGCCTGCTCGGCGTGACGGACACGACGGCGCGCGTGATGCCCGCCGTCTTCGGGCTCCTCCTGATCGCCGCCGCTCTTCCACTCGCTCGCTGGATCGGAAGGACGGCCGCGATCGCGTACGCCCTCCTCGTCCTCGTCTCCCCCCACCTCACGTATTTCTCGAGGTTCATCCGGGAGGACATGTACTCCCTCGTCTTCACGTTCGGGACGATCCTCGCCGTGCAGAAGTTCTTCGAGACCGATCGCGCGCGCTGGCTCACGCTCGGGGCGGTCTCCTTCGCCCTCGCCGGCGCGACCAAAGAGAACGCCTACATGACGGGCGTCCTCTTCGTCGCCTATGGCCTCTGGGCGCTCATCGAGAGGGTGGCGCGCGCGAGAGCCAACAAGCGGGCTCTCCCGGAGGCGCTCGGCGCGGCCGCGGGCTGGATCCGCGCGCACCTCGTCCCGCTCCTGACCGCCGCGCTCGTGTTCCTGTCGATCTGGGCGCTCCTCTACTCGGCGTTCGGCAAGTACCCCGGCGACTGGCTCGCCATCCCCAAGGCGGTCAAGTACTGGATGGGCCAGCACTCGATCGCCCGGATTCCGGGCCCCTGGTACTACTACGTCCCCCAGCTCCTCTACTACGAGACCGCGATCGTCTTCGCGGCGCTTTTCGGGTTCCGGCGGCCGGAGCGCCGCACGCCGTTCCTTCGCTTCGTGCTGTTCTGGGCGATCGGCTCGCTGCTGCTCTACGCGTGGGCGCGGGAGAAGGTGCCGTGGCTCACGGTGCACGCGCTACTCCCGATCACGATCCTCGCCGCCGACGGAGTCGCCTGGATGTGGCGCTCCCGCCGCGAAACCCTTCCGCGTCTGGCTCTTGCCGTTTTCTTCGTTCTCGCCATCGTCAACACCACCGGGATGTATCTCGCGAGCTTCCGGTACGGAGCGCATGACGTCGAGCGCGAGCCCAGGCACGCCGAGATCCTCGCGTACGTCCAGACGACGCACGAACTGCTCCGCGCGCTGGCGCCCGTGGAAGCGGCACGCCGGCGGCTCGCGCCCGGAGAGACGGTGATCACGGTGGCCGGGGAAGCGTCCTGGCCCCTCACCTGGTACCTGCGCAACACACCGACGAAGTGGGTGGCCCGGGTCGAGGACGCGACCACGCCGATCATCGTCGCCGACTGGGACCCGCAGGGCGGCCTCGAGAAACAGCTCGCCGAGACCTACACCGCAAAGCGGGTCCCGATCCGCGCCTGGTGGTTCGCCGAGAGGAGCCGGCCCGATCCGGCGGGGCCCTCCCGGCCGACGGCGACCGACCTCGTCCGGTGGTGGCTCTTCCACGAGATCTGGAGCCCCATCGGCTCGCAGGACGCGACTTTCTTCGTCCGCAAGGACCTGGAAGGCTCCGGAACGCTCGCGCCGCTCAACCTGCGCGTCGAGAACACCACCGCCCGCGACTACCCCGGCGGCTCGCCGGCGGTCATCGCCCCGACCGGCTCTTTCGGCGGCCCGGGCACGGGAGCGGGCGAGCTCGCGGAGCCCCGCGGTCTCGCCACGGACGCTCGAGGCAACTTCTACGTCGCGGACACCAAGAACGGCCGCATCCAGGTTTTCGACCCCAACGGGCAGTTCGTGCGAAGCTTCGGCGCACCGGGCTCCGCGGACGGCCAGCTCAAGGAGCCCTGCGGAGTGGCGGTCGCGCCGGACGGCACGGTCGTCGTGGCGGACACGTGGAACCACCGGATCGCGCGGTTCGCTCCGGACGGCACCTGGCTCGGAGTCTGGGGGGACCCGGATCGCGGCTTTTTCGGGCCCCGCGCGGTGCTCCTCTCCCGCGGGTTCCTGTACGTGACGGACACGGGAAACAAGCGCGTCGTCCGATTCGACGAGAACGGCAAGCGAGTCTCCGAGTGGGGGACGGGCGGGACCGGACCGGGACAGTTCATCGAGCCCGTCGGGCTCGCCGCGGACTCGAGCGGCAACGTCTACGTCGCCGACACCGGGAACCACCGCGTGCAGGTGTTCGACTTCGAGGGAAAGTTCCTCCGGCAGTTCCCGACGATGGGCTGGAAGGACTTCTATACGGAGCCCTACATCGCGATTGCGCCGGGGGGATCCGTCATCGCCACGGACTCGACCGAGGCGCGGGTCAACGACTACGACGCCGCTACCGGAGCGCTCCGGCGCTCGTGGCGAGCCGACGGAATCTTCAAGAGGCCGACGGGGATCACGATCGACGCGCGGGGCCGGGTGGTCGTCTCGGACCGGGAGACTCACCGGATCGTTTCGTGGAACCTCGCCGACGTCGTTCCATGAGGTTCCTCGACCTCGAGCGGTCGGATCAGGGCGCGTAGTAAACCGCGAAATCCCGGTCGGGGTGGGCCTGTCGGAGGATCCGATCGGTCCCCGGATAGGTCTTCCGCAGCGTCTCCAGGATCGGAGCCCGCGGCGTGTGGAGGAAGACGAGCGGCCTCTCACGGAGTCCCATCGGCAGCTGACCCGGAGGAATGATGTGTGTGTCCGCCCAGGAGGGGTCGTCGAGCTCGTGGGCGATGTTGCGGCCGTCGACCCAGTAATCGGTGTAGAGCAGATACATCTGCCGGAGGGGAACTCCGCGACTCCGGTACTCGCCGAGGACTCGCGCCATCTGCGTCGCGGGGTGGTTCAATCGGGTGTTCTCGCGGTGGAATCCCACGAAATACTGGCGGGCATTTTCCACGACCGAGAACGCCAGAAGCGCGGCCATGCCGGCGGCGGCGCCGACACGGGCGGCCACCCGACCGGGCCACGAGAGGACGTAAACGACCGGCAGAGCGGCGACGAGAAAGACGACCGGGATGGCCGTCCCGGCCCGATTGATGCTCGGGTTCTCCACGGGGAAGGCGAGTGAAAGCGTGGACGGGAGCGTGAGGATGAAGAACGCGGCGAGGACGATCGCCCATCGGCGCGATCCCCGAGCGACGAGGGCGACCAGCAGCGCCACGCCCGCGACGAAGAGGCCTCCGGTCACCGCGTCGAGAAACGGCTCGTACATTCTGATGAGCGCCCAGGTGGAGGAGCCCCGCCAGTTGAATGCGAGGAGCATGTTCCCGACGTTGCCGGCGAAGACCGCGAGCGGGTTCGGGCCGACCGCCTGCTCGACGCTCGCCACCCGCGTCGCCGCCCGATACCAGAACTCATCCGCGTGCTGCACCATGTAGTGGAGAAGAGGCAGTGCGACGACGAAAGCGGTTCCGGCAAGAGCCACCCCGTCCCGCAGGACTTCACGTTTCCGCCCGCGTCGCCGTCGGTCGATCAGAAGGAGCCCGAACACGGGGAGAGCGAGGAGAGGAACCACCCGGAACGTGCTGTAGCCGTGGAGTCCGAGCCCGATCGCGACTCCCGCCCAGAGGGTCGAAGCGCGATCTCCCCGTCGAAAGTAGCGGAGAAGCGCCCAGAGCACGACCGCGGTCGGCAGCACGGCGAGCGTGT
>DASRPJ010000365.1:0-8544 GCA_035646435.1 Thermoanaerobaculia bacterium
TCGTCTTGTACCACTCGGCGAGCGACGCGGTCTGGAACATCTCTTCGATGATCTTCCGCCAGCCGACGCCCGTGTTGTACGCGCAGAAGGAGATCTCTCCCATCTGAGTCGCGTACGGGATGATGCACATCTCGGTGCGGCGGAAGTCGTAGTTGAACAGGTCCTGGAACCACATCCCGCCGATGAAGAACACGCGCCACGAGTAGCGGTTCTGCTTCGCGAGCCCGAGCTTCCCGCCCGTGTGCCCGTCCATGATCTTGATGACGGAGACGGGGGACAGGCCCTTCGGGATTCCTTCCGGCTTCAGATTCCGGAGGATCGAGAGCGCGACCTGCGCGGCGGTCCACGCCTTCCGACGGCCGGAGTCGGTGATCTGCTTGACGTCCGCGAGCATCCGGTCGACGTCGAGAACGGAGGGGACGGGCACCGCCTCCTTCGTCTCCGCGTTCACGAGGAGCATCGTGCCGATGCCGCAGTTGGGGTGACAGCCGCACTTGAGCGAGCCCCACTCCGCTTCGAGTCCCCCGAGAAGGTCCTTCAGGTCCGAGAACGGTCCGGAGGCCGAAAGCGGATACCAGTCGCGCATCGGCTCGCCGATGCCGGCCTGGGTCTTCGCGTCGTGCGCGAGGTGCGAGAGGGTGTAGCGCTGCCTCCGGCGCGTCTCGTCGTCGATCTCCTCGTCCCGTCCCGTGAACGAGACCGGCTGGAACGAGACGGTGTTGACCTTGTCGATGTTCGCGATCGCGAACTTCAGGATGTCGCCCACCTGGTCGTTGTTGACGCCGTTGATGATGGTCGTCACGAGGGTGATGTCCACGCCGTGCTTGTGGAGGTTGTCGATCGCCTTCAGCTTGACGTCGTAGAGGTTGCCGACCTTGCGGTGCTGGTTGTTCTCGTTTCCGACGCCGTCGAACTGAAGGTAGGCGAACCGGAGGCCCGCATCCGCGGCCTCCTTTGCAAACCCCTCGTCCTGCGCGAAACGGATTCCGTTCGTCGCGCACTGCACGGAGAAGTAGCCGACTTCCCGCGCGTACCGGATCGCGGGCAGGAAGTGGGGCGACAGGGTCGGCTCGCCTCCCGAGAACTGCACCGAGAGCTGGCGGCGCGGCTTGATCGAGACGGCGTCGTCGAGGAGCTTCTTCACCTCGTCCCACTCGAGCTCGTGGACGTAACCGACCTGGTTGGCGTCCATGAAGCAGGGGTTGCACATCATGTTGCAGCGGTTCGTGAGGTCGATCGTCAACACGGCGCCCCGGCCGTACTTGATCGACGACGTCCCGTGCTCGTGCAGCCCGTCCTTCGGGATCGCGAAGTCGCGGCCCGGGTAGAGCGACTCGATCCGCTTGAAGAACGCGCTGTCGATCGACATCACGTCCTCGAAGTGGCCGTGCTCGGAGCACTCCTTGCGCATCAGGATCCGGCCGTCTTCCTCGACGATCGAAGCCTTGATCTCTCCCGGCTTCCCGTCGACGAGGACTTTCCAGTCGGCCTCGCCCGCGAGGATCTGAGTCCGGACCTCCGTCACGCACCGGGGGCAGAGCGAGTCGGTCTGCCGCGGAAAACCGAGCTGCGGAAACGACCTCTCGCGCTGCTTGAGGAGCGGCGCGGGCGCCCACTTCGGCTGAAAGGACCGTTCGGGAAACCGGCGGTCGAGCGCGCGGGCGCCGCGCCAGAGAGCGTCGGCCGCCTTGGACAGACCACCGTAAATCGCGTTTCTCATCGTGATCCCCATCGGGGCATGCTGACTGCCCTTTCGTTCGTCCGCCGCCGCTCCCGGCCGGACATCCCGGGCGTCGGTCGCGCCGGATTCTATCTCGAAACCTCTCGTGCCGAGAGAGCGCGCGCGTCGGGCGCGAAACGCGCCGGTGAGAACGCGGAGAGATCGCGCGATCCCGCGCCGGTGACGACGTCGGCGACGAGGAGCGCCGTGAGCGGCGCGAGCAGAATCCCGTTTCGGAAGTGGCCCGCGGCGAGGATGAGCGACCGGACGGGCGATTCGCCGAGAAGCGGAAGACCGTCGGGAGTCGCCGGCCGGAGTCCCGCCCAGGCGCCCACGACCCGGGCGTCCCGGAGAGAGGGAACGAGATCGAACGCCGCGGCGAGAAGGCCCGCGACCCCCGCCGCGGTGACTTCCTTCACGAAGCCGGTCCGTTCGACGGTGGCGCCGACGAGCAGGCTGCCGTCGGAACGGGGCACGAGGTACACCTCGTCCGACTCCAGAACGGTGAAGAGCGCGGCGCGGTCGGCGAGCTCTACGATCTGGCCTCGAACCGGCTCGACCGGAATCGCGAAAGAAAGCGTCGGGTCGAGGTCCGCCCACGCGCCGGCGGCGTCGACGACTCGCCCGCACGCCACGGAGCCCGCGGACGTTTCGAGCCCGCGACAGACTCCGCCCTCGATCGAGAACCGCGTCGCAGAGACGCCCTCCTCGACGGCAACGCCCCGGATTTCCAGCGATCGGCGAAGCGCGCCGACGAGCCGCCGGCTGTGCACCACCGCGTCCGCGGGAAAGAAGAACCCCTGGTCGATACCCGGAGCCGCGCGGCCGCGCGACAGGCTCGCGACGCCCCGCGCGTCGAGACGCTCGACCGGCAGACCGGCTTCCACCTGCCAGTCGAACCGCGCGAGCGACTGCTCGCCGCCGCAGCGGAGCACGCCCGTGCGCCGCCACCCCGCGTCGAGCCCGGTCTCCTGCTCGAGCGCGTCGGTCCAGTCGGAATAGAGGTCGCGGCTCTCGAGGGCGAGGTCGACGAACGCCGACGGTCCGACGGCGTCGGACTGCGCCGAGAGGAGCCCGGCCGCCGCCGACGAGGCCTCCTCTCCCGTTCGTCCCCTCTCGACGACGAGGACGTCCACTCCCCTGGAGGAGAGCTCCCGCGCGAGAGCGAGCCCGATCACTCCGCCGCCGACGATCGCGACGTCGGCCGACGTCTTCATCTCTTCGCCGCGGCGACCCGAGCGAGGCGCTTCCGCCTCTTCCTCCGGTAGTAGACCTGTGCCTGGCGTCCGATCGCGTGGACCGCGGTGTAGCTCATCACGCCGCCGAGGACCGCGCCGAAAGCGGGAACGAGCGAGGCGGCGCGCTGCCGCCGAAGGGAGTTCGTAACGGTCTTCACGACCTGGCGGCGGAGGAACTCCGTGCCGCCCCCGAGCGCGAGGCTCGACGCGACCGATGCCGCGCGCTGCTCGCGCGTCGTCGGCTTGCTGTAGATGCGCGCGATCGTCAGCACGAGGCGGTTCAGAGCGAGTACCTGGTACGAAAAGTCCGCCGCGAGCGGAACTATCGCCAGCACTCCCGGCGGGGCGGAGGCGACGGCGCCGATCATGGCGCAGCGCATGGCCGTCTGCCGGATGACGGTTTTCGCGAGGTCGTCGTCGGAGGCGCCCGGGTATTTGGCCCGTATCTTTCGAACTTCCTGGACGATCTTGTCGCGATCGATGTCGGTCAGGACCGTGCGGGTCAGGGCGACGTACACGCCGGCGATTTTACCCGGACGAGCAGGAATACCGAGACGACCCCCGTGTTATGTTCCCCGCCGTTCTAGAAAGGAGCCGAAGTTGAAGAGCAAGACTGCCGCTGCCGCACTGGTGCTCTGCGCCTTCGCCGTGTCGGGCCTAGCCGCCCAGAAGGGAAAAAAGAAGGTGACTGCGCGCGACTACGCCAACACGATCGCGATCCTCCAGACCGACATGGGTGACATCACCCTCAAGTTTCACTACGACAAGGCGCCCAAGCACGTCGAGAACTTCGTGGACCTCGCCGCGAAGGGGTTCTACGACGGAACGATGTTCCACCGCGTGATCCCCGGCTTCATGATTCAGGGGGGCGATCCATTGACGAAGAAGGCGGAAGCCCCGGGCCGACCCTACGGGACCGGCGGAAACGTCGATGCGACGGGCAAGGAAGTCCGCATCAAGGCGGAGTTCAACGACACGCCGCACAAGCGCGGCGTCGTCTCCATGGCGCGCGCGTCCGACCCGAACTCCGCCTCATCCCAGTTCTTCATCGTCGTGAAGGACTCGAACTTCCTCGACAACCAGTACAGCGCGTTCGGCGAGGTCGTCTCCGGCATGGAGACCGCCGACAAGATCGTCGCCGTTCCCCGCAACTCCGCCGATCGCCCGAACCAGGCCGTCCACATCAAGAAGGTCGTGCTGAGCCAGGCGAAATCCCTCTCCTAGATCGCACGACAAGAAGCGCGCAAGACGACGGGTCCCGGCTCCGGCCGGGGCCCGTTCTGTTTCTGACAGACTCCTCGTCTTGATCCCCTCCGAGTTTGCCGGGCTCGCGAAGCTCACGAGGCGTTCTCGCTACGAGCCCGTCGAAGTGGACGTGCTCCCCGGCGACGTCGGGCGGCGTCGGTACCTGCGCCTGACGCTCGCCGATCGATCGACCGTGCTCGGGGTCTTCTACCCGCCCGAAGAGGAAGACGCGAGGCTCCGGTGGCTGGCGGCACGAGCCGCGCTGCACGGGCAGGTCCGCGTGCCGGCCGTCCTCGCCGACGACGGCGGCGGCAGTCAGGTGCTCGAGGACTTCGGTTCCCGGGACCTTGCGACGCTTCTCGCCTCGCGGCCGACCGAGAGACCTCCGTGGCTCGACCGCGCGGCGGGAGTCGCCGCGGCCGTGGCCGCGATCCCCGATCCCGGAATCAACGCGCCCTTCGACGCGGACTTCTTTTTCCGGGAGCTTTCCCTCGCGCGCGAAGCGGTCTTCGACCTGTGGCTCGAGTCGCCTCTCGACCCCGAAGAGCGAGCGCTCCACGACGGGTGGGCGCGTTCGCTCGCGCGGGAGATCGCCGACCATCCGCGCGCGCTTTGTCACCGCGACTTTCACGGCAACAACCTCTTCCCCGTGGGCGACGACGTCGCGGCGATCGACTTCCAGGATCTCCGAACCGGCCCGGACACCTACGACGTCGCCTCGCTCCTCTGGGAGAGGACGACTCTCGAGTGGATGGACGAAAAGGAGGCGCAGAGAGTGGTTCGCGTTTTCACCGGGCTTCGCGGCGTCGAGCCGGCCGCTTTCGGGCGCCGCCTCGACCGCGTGCTCCTCCAGCGCGCCTGGAAGGTGTGCGGCACCTTCGCGCGCGCCGTGGCGCAGGGTCGTGGCGAGACCTACCGCCGGTACCTCCCTCGCGAGCTCGCCCTCGTCTCCCGCCTCCTGACCCGCGAGGACGGGTTCCGCGGGGTATTCGAGGGCCGGCTCGCCCCCCTCTGTTAAGCTAGGAGCGAGGAGAACCCCTTATGTTCGGCCGCCTGGGAGTCCCCGAGCTTCTGATCATCCTTTTGATCGTTCTGGTCATATTCGGGGCGTCCCGCCTGCCCCAGCTCGGCAAGGGAATCGGCCAGGGACTGAAGAACTTCAAGGATTCCGTCCGCCCGGACGAGAAGACCCCTCCCCCGCCCGCCTGAGCACACCCTTTCCCGTCATTCCGAGGAGCGTAGCGACGAGGAATCTGGTCCCCTGTCGAGAGGGACACAGATCGTCGCGGAGCCTGCCCTGAGCGGAGGCCGCAATCAACAGGGACACAGATCCCTCGCTCCGCTCGGGATGACAGGGAGGGCGAAGGGCTCGGGATGCCAGTTCGGGGGGAGGGGGAGATCCCTCGCTTCGCTCGGGACGATTGATCGCGCGGTATCGCGCGACCAATCATTTCTTTTTGTGAATGTCCGGCGAGACCGCCATCCGGAAGTGGTCGCGCGGCAGCCGGATGTTCAGGACGCCGACCTTGTTTCGAAGAGTGTTGCGGTGGATTCCGAGAGACGACGCGGCGCGTCCCAGATTTCCCGACGATCGTTTCACCGCTCCGACGATGTACTTCTTTTCGAATTCCTTCTTCGCGAGATCGAGCGAGATGCCGTGAGACAGCAGCTCGTCGATCACCTGTTGGAGCTGCGAGTCGAGATTCACGTCGCCTCCGAGTTCGGGTCGTTTCGGGAGGCGCGCATCTTAGCAAACGAAATTCACCGCGAGAAGCGCGGAAGACTTTTTCGTCGAAGCGCGCGAACGTCTCGGCAGGAAAATTTTTTCGTGCCATCGGGATCCGCTTCTCGAAGCGGAGTGGCATCGAAAAAAAGAAGAGGCGACGCGCGCCTCTCCTGAAGTTTTTCGGGAGCCTCGGATCGTCTACTTGAGCTCGACCTCGTCGCCGACTTCGATCAGCCGATACGAGTCGGTGATCCGCCCGATGGCCCAGCGATCCCCCACCGCCAGAACGCCGATCTCTCCGAGGTAGGTGCGCGGAATCGCAACGCCCTCCGGAGAGGGAACGTTGACCCAGTAGCCGCCAACCGGCCGAACGCCGTACTGGCGCCCCGAGGAGTACCGGTAGATCGACAGGAAGTCGCCCGGTTCGACTCCGTTCGCGATGCCGAGGTCGACGATGACCGTGTGGTCGGCCCCGACGGCGACGATGCCGTCCCTCGTGAAGACGATCCGGCCCTGGGCCTTTCCCGAAGGCGGATCGCCGGGCACGGCCGCAGGGCTCTTTCTCGCGAGAGGGATGGGGATCGGCTCGAA
This sequence comes from Thermoanaerobaculia bacterium, assembly GCA_035646435.1. Taxonomy (GTDB): domain Bacteria; phylum Acidobacteriota; class Thermoanaerobaculia; order UBA5066; family Gp7-AA6; genus Gp7-AA6. The sequence continues at coordinate 6,521 of DASRPJ010000365.1, forward strand.
AGGCTTCAGGTACACGCCGAGGGGGATGTCGGTGCAGGACTGCGTCACCCGGACCGAAGCCGTCCGGCCCTCGAGCGTCTCCACGACGCCTCGGCCCCGGTACTGGTAGAAGCGGCCCATCTCCCGCGTCGTCTTCGGATGGACGACGATCGCTTCGGGCGTGACGAGCCAGAACTCGTCTCCGACCTTCAGGTTCCGGTCGGCGCCGCCGTCGATGTAGAGGAGATCGGCGGACATGTAGTCGATCTGCTCGGCAATGCTCTCGGCCCCGACGACGCGGGCGACGAATTTCTCGTTCGGCTCCCCCAGGTACCCGAAGCAGTGCAGGTCGCTCTCGAACCCGAGGGGCTGCGGGCCCGACTCCGGGGACGAAACGGTCGCCTCCCGCACGGTGATGGTCTGGGTCGGCGGAGTGACGACGACCGTCGAGCCCGGGATCTCGCGCTGGGGCGCGGGTCGAGTAGTCTGGGCGGCGGCCGCGACGGCCGTCAGGATTCCGACAGTGAGGCCGATGGCCCGGACGGGGAGACGCATGGCGACTCCTTAAGAAATTCGGAGAGACGCGACTTCTGCCTTAAAAGTAACCCCTCGGCCCGGTGGTGTCAACGAAGGCACGCTCGAATCCGCCCGAAGATCCCGCAAAAACGGCGTAAGAGGGACGCTTCGGGTCAATTAGGGCGTCGCGGTGCCCGGCGCCGCGGCGGCGGCGGCCGCTGCCGGCTTTTCTCCCCTTGCCTTCTTCGCGTACTCGCTGTCCGGAAACTCCGACAGCACCCGGTTGTAGTACCGGTCGGCTTCCTCGTTCCGGCCGAGCCGGTCCAGGACCCGCGCCGAGTAGTAGAAGAGCTTGTCGCGCGCGCCGTACTCGGGGTACCGCTGCTCGAGGTCCGTGAAACGGGACAGGGCGGCGCCGGGCGCCCCCTTCCGCATGTAGAAGTAGCCGACCGCGAACTCGTGCTCCGCGAGCAGGTCCGACAGGACCCGGAGGCGTTCCCGCGCCGCGCCCGAGAAGCCGGACGTCGGGTACTCCCGGATCAAGGACCGGTACTGGGTGATCGCCTCCTTGGTGGCGGTCTGGTCGCGGTCGGGGCGCTCGATCTCCCTGTCGTAGGTCAGCGCGAACTGGTAGCGCGCGTAGTCGCGCCGGTCCGCGCCGGGGTAGCGGTTCAGGTAGTCGCGATACCGGAACCTCGCCTCGGTGTACCCGCTGGTGCCCCCCTGCTTGAAGTAGGAGTCGGCGACGAGCATGAGCGCCTCGCGCCCGAGCGGGTCGTTCGGGTACGTCTCGAAGACGAAAGTCAGGTACTTGCGCCCCGCTTCGTATTTCTTCCGCTCCACCAGATCCTTGCCCTTCGCGAAGAGCTCTTCCTTCGGCTTGGCGAGGAGCTCCTGGGTCACCTTGTCCGGCTTTTTCGTGCCGGAGCAGGCAACGGTCAGGAGGAGGGCCAGGACGACGGCTCCCCTCGCCCATCCGTTCGTTCGGAATCGCCCCGTCTTTGAGCGCAAAGTGTTGAAATCCCTGCCTTTCAAGCGCGAACCCCCTCGGCCGCGGCGCGCAGCCGCCCGATGGCGGCAGCGGGGTCGCTCGCACCGTAAATCGCGGTACCGGCGACCAGAATTTCCGCTCCCGCCCCCGCCAGGAGGGGGGCGTTGTCCGCGTCCACCCCCCCGTCGACCTCGATCGGGACGCGGACCGAGGCCTCCGAGGCCTCCGCGCGCAGCCGGCGGACCTTCCCGACGGAGGCCGGCAGGAACGCCTGGCCCCCCCAGCCCGGGTTGACGGACATGACGACCGCGTAATCGAGGTCGGCCCAGACCGCGGCGAGCGCCGTGGTCGGGGTCGCCGGGTTCAGGACTGCCCCGGCTTTGACCCCGGCGCTCTTGATCAGGGCGAGGCACCTCTGGAGGTGGCGGGTCGCCTCGACGTGGACGGACGCCCAGTCGGCTCCGGCGTCCAGGTACTCCGCGAGCGACCTTTCGGGGGCCTCGATCATCAGGTGGACGTCGAGAGGCAGCTTCGTCGC
>DASRPJ010000366.1:0-9457 GCA_035646435.1 Thermoanaerobaculia bacterium
GAAACCGCACACGCCCTACGAGGACGAGTCGCTCGCCGACGAGGAAACGCTCAAGGAGAAACTCGCGTACCTGCAGAAAGAGTTCGCCTCCATGCCGAACGTCGTCTTCCGCGGGATGCCGGTCGGCGAAGCCGTCTGGGAGGCCTTCCTCGCCAAGGCGGACGAAACGAGCGCGGACATCCTCGAGGAAGCCGCGGCGGGGACGCCGGTGCGCCGGCTGCTCAAGACCCATCGCGGCCGGATCGACGCCGTCGTCCGTCCGCCGCGCGCGCCCATGCCGACGTCCGTCGCCGCGCCGTGGGCGTTCATCTCCAAGCGGTAGCCGCCGGCTCTTGAGAGTTTTCGGTCGGGCGCTGATCGGCATTCTCGGGCTGCCGGTCGCCGCTTTCGCCGTCGACTTCCCGCCGCTCGATCCGCCGGCGGCGATGTTTCGCGCGCACCGGGAGAAGTTCCTCGCGAAGCTGCCGCCGAACTCGATCGCGGTCCTGCGCGCCGCGCCGTCCCGAAGAATGTCGAACGACGTCCAATACAGCTACCGCCAGGATTCCAACTTCTGGTACCTGACGGGCGTCGAGGAGCCGGATTCGGTCGCCGTCTTCCGGCCCGGGGCGACCGACGGCAGGCGCTACGTTCTCTTCGTCAAGCCGCGCGATCCGCGGGTGGAGGCCTACGAGGGCCCGCGCGCCGGTCCGCGCGAGGCGGCCGCGGCCTATTCCGCCGACGCGGCCTTTCCGACCGACGAGTTCATCGCCCGGATGTCGACGTACGACCCGGCCACCCGCACCTTCTCCGGATTCCTCACCGGGGTCGACGAGGTGTACCTCTCCGACGCCGGCGACGAGGATTGGTCCAAAGACCTCCGCGCGGCGATCACCGCGATGCGGGCCCGCGAAGAGGGGCCGGCGACGCTCGTCGACGCCCGGTATCTCCTCCACGAGATGAGGCTCGTGAAAGACGCGGACGAGATCGCGCTCATCCGGAGGGCGACCGAGCTCTCCGGACGCGGACACGTCCTCGCGATGAAGGCGGCCGCTCCCGACCGGTACGAGTTCGAGGTCCAGCAGGCCCACGACGGGTACTGCTACGCCAACGGCGCCCGCCGGATGGCCTATCCGTCCATCGTCGCCTCCGGACCGAACTCGGTGTACCTGCACTGGGAAAGGAACGACCGGCGCATGAAGGCGGGCGACGTCGTCCTGAACGACTCCGGCACCGAGTACCGTTACTACGCCACCGACATCACCCGCACGTATCCGGTCAGCGGCCGGTTCTCTCCCGAGCAGAGGGCGATCTACGACGTCGTTCTCGCCGCGCAGAAAGCGGCCCTCGCCGAGGTCCGCCCCGGGGCGCTCCACGGCGACGTCGGAAAGGCGGCGGCGCGCGTTCAGACGGAAGGCCTCGTGCGCCTCGGCCTTTTGAAGGGCGACACCGGCCGGCTCGTGCGGGAAAACGGGCATCGGATCTTCACGAAGCACGGCATCTCGCACTGGATCGGGCTCGACGTTCACGACGCGGGGAAGTACTCCGTCGGCGCGGAGTCCCGCCGGCTCGAGCCGGGCATGGTGTTCACGATCGAGCCGGGGATCTACGTACCCGAACGGTCACCGGGCGTCGACCGGAAGTGGTGGAACATCGGCGTGCGGATCGAGGACGTCGTTCTCGTCACCGAATCCGGGTACGAGTGCCTTTCGTGCTTCGTGCCGCGCGAAGTTGCGGCCGTGGAACAGACCGTTCAGGGGAGAGCGACGCAGAAATAGGCTTGGAAGACGTGACGTAGCGAGAGAAGGAGCGGGATCAGGCGGCACAGACCCCGCTCCTCCCCGGCCGGCGTCAGAGGTTGTTCGCGACGATTCGGGTCGGTCCCGTTCCCGACAGGTTAGCGATGCCGCCGCCCACGTTGGTCCGGGTATCGGTTTCGGACACAATGAAGTTATCGCATCCGCCGCTTATGTAGATGCCGTATCCCTGTGTGTTCCCCCGTCCGGCTGCCTGCCCCGACCGAAGCCCTCGGAAACGAAGTCCGCCGGTATTGTTCGCCCAGACCGCGATTCCGTTGAACGAGCCGGACGAAGCCAATGAATTCCCGGTGAAGAGTCCACCGTTGACTTCGAGGTTTGAGACGGCGGTTCCGATCTGAAGACCATCACCTCCGTTGTTGATAGATCTAGTTCCGGTGAGAACGATGCCGTTCCCGTTGACGATGATGAAGCCATGCCCACTCGTTAGACTTGTGGCAGTTGAGCCTGACCAGCAGTTGACCAAGGAAATGCCGTAGATGCTTCCGCTCCCATAAAAGAACCAGCCATACTGCTTGCTGTTATCGACTAGGACATTGTCAAACGTTAGCCAGTTGACTGTGTTCCCCGCGGGCGGATCGAGCCAAACTCCGACCTCGTATCGCAGCACCTCGATGTCACGGAAGAAGTCCGCGCCCGACTTGCTAATGTAGATGCCGACCGAGCCAGTCGTCAGATCGCCATACAGCCATAGATTACTAAAATACCGATCATTACCTCCTTCGACCGAGATAGCGCGAAAAGCACCGGTCGTATATATGGAAATATCGTGGACAAACCACGCTGCGCTGTTGTTAGAGGGTGCAAACTGAAGGCCACCCCCTCCGGTCGTTGCGATGCGTAAGTTCGAGAGGACGCCCTGCTCACATCCGTCTACCTTAACCGCGTAGCCCGAGGTTCGCGAGACAGAAGAAGTTATCGATAGATCCCTGACACCGCCGCCGGGTGTGTACGGGGAGGCAGGGTTTCCCAAACTGAAGACGTTGGCTGTCGCGCTGGTTGTCCGAATGATAGTCGCCTCCGGGCCGTCACCGGCGACGATCACTCCCTTCGTATCATTGACGATGGTCCCCGAGACTCGATAGATCCCTCGGGGAATGTAAACTAGCCCGCCGCCTGCCGCCTCGGCTGCATCAACGGCGCCCTGGATAGCGGATAGGCTATCGGTGGCGTCGTCGGCGAGAGCGCCGTAGATCTTCACGTTGAAGAACGACGGAAGTCCGAGCCACCTCGCTCCGTCGTAGAAAGCATGCTGGTTCAGTGACGAGTTATTCAGATACACCTCTAACCCTGCAGCAGGGGAACCGATGGCGGCCATCTGGGCGCGAGTCATGCGGGGAGGCAAGAGGCCACGCGAGGTGGACGCTACGTCCAGCTGCGCTGACGCATGAGGAGCGGTTGTACCAACTCCGCTGGGCCCACCTGAAAGGGCACTGCCGCTGACGTTGTGGTGACCAGTCTGCTGGGTCCCGGGTGTACCGGACTGAAGTTGAACGGATGTCTGCGAAAGCGAAACTGCTGTGAAAAGGATCATCAGAGACGCAGAAATGATAACGTTCGCGAGCGCAGTTCTTGGCTTGGACGCAACGCGGAGGTAGTCGTTCGTAGGCATGGAATTATCCTTTAGTTTTGAACTGCCTATCAGTCGTGTTACAGATCCATTTTTGGGTGGGTGGGGCCCGTGCCAAGCGTGCTAGGCGATCGTGGAGGCGCTCCGTGGTGTCCTCTCTGAAGCGACTCTACTCTCTCCCAGCCGCATAGCTGCCTAGCAGATTCCAACACGTGAGATCCGGAAACGTGCCGTCTATTCAGCGGTTTGCGATCGGTGGATTCTTGGGCTTGGTCGCATACGGCTCGGTAATCTTTGCGAATACCTCGTTCGCCGTGGGAGGTTCCGATAGCTCGGGATACTTCAACGCAGCTCGCATGCTGGCCAGTGCAAGGCTGGTGAAGCCGATCTGGGAGATCGAAACTTACGACCTGGGGGCGAGTTTCTGGGGCGCCTTTGTTCCCTTCGGCTTCGTTCACGGCCCGGGCATGAACACAATCGCGCCTTTGTATCCGCCGGGGTTGCCGCTTCACGTGGCTGCTTTCGCCGTCATCGGGGGCTGGTCCGCCGTACCCTTCTTCGTCATTCCGATCGCCGCCCTCTTTTCACTGGTGCTGATCGTCCGGATTGGCCGGGAGCTCGGCTTGACGGAGGGAGAAGCCGTCGTGAGCGCGGCGATCGTTGCCCTATGTCCCTTCTTCGTATTCATGGCCATTCAACCCATGGCAGACGTCCTAGCGACGGCGTGGGGCCTGGCAGCAGTCTTCTTCGCGCTTCAGGCACGACGAAAGCCATCTGGGATGCTCGGCGCCGGGGCGTGCTTCGGCATCGCGTTTCTCGTTCGGCCCACGAGCGTGCTTTTGCTTCCCGTCCTGGTGGTGGCGTCGACGTGGACGTGGCGGCGCGCACTCAACTTTCTCGCCGGCCTCGCGCCTTTTCTGGCTGTGTTTTTCGGCTACAACTCGGCGGCATTCGGCAGTCCTCTGGCGACCGGCTACGGCGGCGCCGGGCTGCTCTCCGCCTTCACACCGCGGACATTCCCGCAGCGGTTTCCGGAGTACGTCGGCTGGCTGGCGAAAACGATGTCGCCTCTCCTGCTTCTCGGAGCGCTCTTTTTCTTCCTGCCATCACGTCGTTCCCCTTCGCTCAGGGCGCTCCTTCTCGCTTGGTCGGCGCCGTTTCTGCTCTTCTTCTCCTGCTATGCTTACAATCCGGACGTCCCGTGGTGGGACCTCCGGTTTCTGTTGCCTGCGGTCCCTCCGCTGGTGATCGCCGCGGTTCTCGTATGGCAAGACTGGATTCTCCCGACACTCCGTGGCGCCGCGGGTCGTTCGATTTCGATTGCAGCTTCCCTTAGCGCCCTGGCAATCGTGTTCGGTTTCGAGCTCCATCAGATTCGGGCGCAGCGCGTCCTTCTAACGGACGAAGACCAACTTCGATATCCGCGCGCCTGCGCGCTCGCGTCGGCCCGCGCTGCGGAAGGCTCGTTGCTCCTCTCCCGCACGATGAGCGGCGCCATCCACTACTACACGGAGTTCACGCCCGTACGGTGGGACTCGCTTCGGCCGGAGCAATTTCAGATCCTGCGGGACCGGGTGGAGAGCCGGGGGGTGACCCTCTACGCCCTCCTGTTCCCCGACGAGATCGCGGGGCTGCGTGCACTGTGCCCGGGAGAGTGGACGAAGATCGGCGAGACCATGGACATCAGCCTCTGGAAGCTGGAGCGGAAAAGAGAGGCTCAGCTCCTCCCGTCCCGGGGCACCAGGATCGTGATCATCTCCCCGCCGACGCGGCACGTCGCGGGAGTCTGCAGCACGCAATCTCCGTCCACCTGGACCTCGACGGGATAGCTCTCGAGGGAGCGGATCCGGACATTCCGGCCGCTCACGACGCGGGCGATCCCGCGGGACAGGTGCCCGGCGCGCCCGAGCTGGAGCTGGCGAAAGAGCGCGAGGAACTTCCACCGGTCGCGGCCCTCGAAGAGCATGACCTCCATTCCGTCGGAGTCCAGGCGCGCGTCGGGCGCGATCACCCAGTCGCCGGCGTAGAGACGCGCGTTGCAGACGACGGCGAAGGTCGCCTCGTGCACGGAGCCGTCGACGGTCACTTCCAGTCGCGGAAACTCGTAGCGGAAGAACTCCGGCGCGACGGTGAAGAAAATGCCGGTGCGGCCGAGCCAGCGTTTCAGAAAGAGACTCATGTGCCCCATGATCCGCGCGTCGAGCCCGACGCCGGCCCAGAGCAGGAAGGGACGGTCGTTCGCGTACATGACCCGGATCTTTCGGGGCTCGCCTTCCAGGAGCAGCTTTGCGGCGTCTGCTACGCGCAGCGGTATGGAGAGCTCGCGCGCGAGCACGTTCGACGTTCCTCCGGGAAGGACCGCCATCGGCACGGAGGAGCCGACGAGCCCGCACGCGACTTCCGACACGGTGCCGTCGCCTCCGCACACCGCGACGACGTCGAGGCCCGAGGGGAGGAGGCTCCGCACGATCTCCGTGGCGTGCCCGGGCCCGCGGGTCGGCGCGTTCTGCAGCTCGAGGCCCTTCGAGCGCATGCTCTCGATCAGCGCGAGCATCTTTGCCGCGCGGTCGCGCTGCCCGGCGGTGGGGTTGTAGATGAGGACGCCGCGTTTCATTCTTTCTTTCGGACCGTCGGCACGACGGGTCGTGAGGCTAGAACAGCGACCCTTCCTTCCGGGGCGGCAGGATTCCGAGATGCCGGTACGCGAGGGGCGACGCGACGCGTCCCCGCGGGGTCCGCTGCAGGAAGCCGGCCTGGATCAGGTACGGCTCGTAGAGGTCCTCGAGCGTCCCGCGGTCCTCGCCGATCGAGGCGGCGATCGAGCTGATCCCGACCGGGCCGCCGCTGAACTTCTCGATGATCGTCGAGAGGATCCGCCGGTCGAGCTCGTCGAAACCGTGCTCGTCCACCTCGAGCCGCTCGAGCGCCTCGCGGGCGGTCGCGAGGTCGATCTCATGGTTGCCGGCAACTTCGGCGAAATCGCGCAGCCGGCGGAGGAGCCGGTTCGCGATCCGGGGAGTTCCGCGGCTCCTCCCGGCGATCTCCCGTCCGGCCTCCGGCGCGATCCGGATCCCGAGGATCCGCGCGGAGCGCTCCACGATCTGTGCGAGCGACGCGACGTCGTAGAAGTCGAGCCGCAGGGTGATCCCGAACCGGCCGTGGAGCGGCTGGGAGAGGAGTCCCGGGCGCGTCGTGGCGCCGACGAGCGTGAACGGCGGCAGGTCGACCTTCATCGTCCGCGCCATCGGACCTTCGCCGATCATCACGTCGAGCCGGAAGTCTTCCATCGCCGGGTAGAGGATCTCTTCGACCGCCGGGTTCAGGCGGTGGATCTCGTCCAAGAAAAGCACGTCGCGGGGCTGGAGGTTCGTCAGGATCCCCGCGAGGTCGCCGGCGCGCGCGATCATCGGACCCGAGGTGACGCGCAGCCCGGTCCCGAGCTCGTGCGCAATGATGTAGGCGAGCGTCGTCTTGCCGAGCCCCGGCGGGCCGGTCAGGAGGACGTGGTCGAGCGGCTCGCCCCGCGCGCGCGCCGCCGCCAGGAACACGCCGAGGTTGTCCCGGACTTTCTGCTGGCCGATGTACTCGGAGAGGACACGCGGCCGGAGCGTCGGCTCGACGGCGACGTCGTCCGCCAGTGCGGTGCTGGAGAGAAGCGCTTTGTCGTCCAAGTGTCTGTCGTGAGTCCCGGCCCTATCATCCACCGGTCAGCTGTTTCAAAGCGAGCTTCAGATAGTCGCTGAAATCTCCCGGCGATCCGCTCCGGCCGATCGCTTCGACCGCCCGCTCCGCGTCGCCGCGGCGATACCCGAGGTTGACGAGCGCCGAGAGGACGTCTTCCGTGGCGACCGCGGGCGTTCGCGCGGCCGAGGGCTCGCCCCCCAGTCGATTCGCCTTTTCAGCGAGCTCGAGCACCATCCGCTCGGCGGTCTTCTTCCCGACTCCCGGGACCGCCATCAGGCGCTTGACGTCGGCGCCGCGGAGCGCCTCGATCAGGTCCGCGGGGGGCATTCCCGAGAGGACGGTCAGCGCGACGCGCGGGCCGATCCCCGCGACGCCGATCAACATCAGGAAGAGCGATCGCTCGCGTTCGGTCAGGAAGCCGTAGAGGGCGAGCGCGTCCTCCCGGACGTACGTGTGGATCCAGAGAGACGCGGGGCTTTCCGCCTCGGGAAGCTCGTAAAAGGTCGACAGAGGGATCTGGACGAAGTATCCGACCCCGCCGACGTCGAGGATGACGTGGTCGGTCGCCTTCGTCGCGAGACGTCCGACGAGGCGGCCGATCACTAGCCGGGTTTCGTCGCCGGCGGCAGCAGCGTGTTCAGGAGCTCCTCGTTGATCTCGATCTTGCGGTCCTCGCGCATCTGCAGGGTCACCGCTCGAATGAGCCGCTCGGCTTCGCGGGCGCGCAGCGAATCCGCGAGAGCGGCCTTCTGCGTCTCATAGGTGGCCGGATCCGCCTGCGTGCGAGCGAGAACGCGGAAGAGGACGAACCCGGCCGGGACGGGCACCGGGGGACCGGCCTGGCCGGCCGGCGTCTGGAAGACCGCCTCGAGGAGGCGCGGCGCCGCGCCGAGGTCCGGCACGGGTCCGGCGGGACCGAACTCGGGCGTCGTCTTGACTTCCGTTTCGTAGCGGGTCGCGAGGGCGGTGAGACCGGTTCCGGAGGCGAGCTCGCGCGCCGCCGGCTGAAGCTTCTCGATGGCGTCCCGCTCGCGCCGCTCCGTCTTCCAGTTCTCGGCCACCGCCGCGCGAACCTCCTCGAACGGCTGGACCCCGGCCGGACGCTCGGCGAGCGGCCGCACGAAGGCCGGGCCGCGGGAGGTGGCGATCGGCTTGCCCGAAACGTCCCCGACCTTCAGAGACCACGCCTCGTTGGAGAACTCCGGATTCGCCCCGATCCCGGCGATGGGCCCGGTGCGCCCGAACCACTCCGTCGAGTTGTACGTCACCATGTCGGTCTGGAGCTTGCGGAGGTCCTCGTCCGACTTCGGTTTCGAAGCCCGGATCTTCGCGGTGAGCTCTTTCGCGAGCCGTTCCGTCTCCGCCTCGGCCTTCCGTTCGGTGAGGTCCCCGGCGAGGCTCGGGCGGACCTCTTCGAGCGTGCGCGTGCCGGCCGGCGTTTTCGCGAGCAGCTTGATCACGTGGTAACCGTAGCTGGTCTTCACGGGGCCGCGGATCTCTCCCGGTTTCAGCTCGAAGGCAACGTTCTCGAACTCCGGGACCATCTGTCCGCGCCCGAAGGGAGGCAGCTGCCCGCCGTTCTCCTTTCCGGTCGGGTCGTCCGTGTTCTCGCGCGCGAGCTTCGCGAAGTCCTCACCCGCGCCGAGGCGCGCGACGAGCGATTCGATCTTCGCCTTCGCTTTCGCGTCGGCGTCCGGGCCGGCGTTCGGGTCCACGGCGGTCAGGATGTGGGAAACCGTGAGGAGCTCGGGAACCGCGAAGGTCGCTTTCTTCGCCTCGTACTCAGCGCGAACTTCGGCGTCGGTCACCGGCACTCTCGCGCGGACCTTGAGCGTGTCGACGAGAAGGTAGTTGGCGCGGCGCTGCTCGGGGGAGCGATACCGCTCCCGGTTCTTGTCGTAGTGCGCCTTGAGCTCGGCCTCCGAAGGCTCGACCGCGGTCTCCACGCGGCTCGCCGGGACGAGGATGTACTCGATCGTCGCCTTGTCGTTCTGCGCCGAAAACTGCCGGCGGATTTCCGTCTCCGGAATGGCGACGCCCGCCTTCACGAGGGTCTCGTATTTGCGGACGAGGAGATCTTCGCGGAGTCCTTCTTCGAAGGTCTCGGGCAGAATTCCGGAGAGCCTCAGGCGCTCGCTGTACTTCTCGGCGCCGATGAACTGCCCGTTTTCCTGAAAGTAGGGGAGCGCGGCGATCTCCCGCGCGAGCTCCTCGTCGGAGACCGCCAGCTTCAGCCGCTCGGCGGACTCGACGCGGAGCTTTCGGTCGATCATGCCGTCTAAGACCTGCCGGGGCAGGTCGAGCGCGCGGGCGAGCTCGGGCGTGAAGCTGCCCTTGTACATCTCGCGATAGCGCTGGATCTGGTTCTGGTACATGCGGTCGAACTCGGCCGCGGAGATCTGGTCCG
>DASRPJ010000367.1:0-5471 GCA_035646435.1 Thermoanaerobaculia bacterium
CCACGCCCTCTTCGACGAAATGGTCGCGCACGGGTACCACATCGGCGGCGGAATCACCTTGACGACGTCGTTCCTGACGGGCGGGATCTTCTCGCCGGACGGGTTCCACGCCTCCAACATCGGCTACGCGATCGTCGCGACGGAGATCATCGAGCACTTGAACGACGTGAAGGGCACGGACCTCGAGCTGCCCGACGTGACGCAGGCTCTCTTCACGCCGGACGTTCCTTTCAGCACGGCGGCCGTGCCGGACCCCTCGGCCGGACCCTTCCAATACTCGATGGGAACCTGGAAGGACCTCGTCACCGCCACGGGCTTCGCCGCGAGCTTCGAGGTCCTGTATCCCACCCCCGGTAAGCGCCCGGGCAAGTCGCTCGGCCGCTGACCGTATACGGCTCGAACCGGAAGGGCCCCGGGTTCCCCCGGGGCCTTTTTCTGTTAGATTTCGCCGTTCTTCGGGGGTTACGGCCATGATGATCTCGGCAACTCAGATTCGAAGCGGCACGCTCATCATTCACAACAAGGAGCTTCACCGCGTCCACGAAGTGATCCACAAGACCCCCGGCAATCTCCGGGGCTTCGTCCAGGTGAAGATGCGAAATCTCCGCAACGGGGCGATGAACGAGCACCGCTTCGGCTCGACCGACCGGGTCGAGAAGGCCGCCCTCGACGAACGGGAGATGGAGTACCTCTACTCCGACCCGGCCGGCCACCACTTCATGGACAACGAGAGCTTCGAGCAGATCACGCTGCAGGACGAAGTCATCGGCGATCAGATGGCCTATCTGCTCCCGAACACGGTGATCTCCGTCGACCTCTACGAGGGAAACCCCGTCGGGATCGAGCTGCCGAACACGGTCACCTTGAAGGTCGTCGAGACGCAGCCGGGAATGAAGGGGGCGACCGCCTCCGCGTCCTACAAGCCGGCGACGCTCGAAACCGGGCTTCAGGTGATGGTTCCGCAGTTCGTCGAGGCCGGAACCCGGATCAAGATCGATACCCGGGACAACAGCTATCTCGAGAGGGGGTAGCCCCCTCGAAACTCGCGCCCTTGAGTCGTCAGCACTTATTTCCCTGCTCCGACAGCCGTATGCTGAAACGGCATAACTCCTTGATTCGGCGGGTCTTTTTTGCTTGACCGCCCTCACCCGGACCTCCAATAATCGGGTCGTGCGAAAGGCGCCAGTGATGGCGGCGGCTTTGGCTGCTGCCTTGTTTGTCCTCCTTGCTGTGCCCGCTTCCCTCGAGGCCGCTTCCCGTCGCGGGAGGCCCTCCGCCTCGAAGCGGGTCCGGCAGGAGCCGACGGCCCGCATTCACCAGACCGGCAGCGGCGAGGTCGTTCTCGACGCGATCGAGGTCGTGTCGCGCGAGGGGCAGGGCCCCGTTCTGACCGCGGTGGTCCCCATCGCGCACGATCATCCGCAGCCTCCGTGCGCCTCCGAGGACGACGTCATCGAGGCGCACGTCCATGTCGCCGACGCGGAGACACCCGAGAAGCTGGATGCGCCGGCGGAAGTCATGCCCCGGCGCGACTCGTCTCACATCAGCCGTCTCGCGCGCCGCGTCAGCTCGCTCTTCCGTCCCAAGTCGTCGGCGTCGCGCGTCCGTCCCCACCAGGTCGACCTCTCCGAGCTCCTCGCCGAGAACTTCCTGATCCCGGTGGAGGGAGTGGATCGCAGCAAGCTGAGGGATTCCTTCCTCGAGTCCCGCGGCGAATACGCGAGGCACCTCGCCATCGACATCGGCGCGCCGCGCGGGACCCCGATCCTGGCGACGACCGACGGCGAGATCGTGCGCCTGACACGGGAGCACCGGGGCGGGATCACGGTCTACCAGAAGGACGACAAGGGGCGGTATCTCTTCTACTACTGCCACCTTTCGCGCTACGCGCGCGGCCTCCGGGTCGGGAAGGCGGTCTCCAAGGGCGAGGTGATCGGCTACGTCGGTTCGACGGGCCGGACGACCGGGCCGCACCTCCACTTTTCGATCACCCGCCTTCCGGAAGACGGGGACAATCTCAAGGCCGGCCTCGCCGTGAACCCGTACCTGCTGTTCCTCGCCGGGGTGCCCTGAGGGTTCTCTAGACCACCCGGGGATCGTTTCCCGCGAACAGCCTCTCCAGCCACAGGTTCGTCAGCTTTTCCGAGACGGTGTTCTGGCGAAGCCTCGCCGCGAGGTTGTCCCAGTCCATCGCGTCGAGCAGCTGGTCCTGGTTGAAGCAGGAGAAGACGATCTCCTTCTCCCGGCCCGTTTCGGGATCGACGTGTTTCTGAAGGCACTGCGCACAGACCTCTTTCATCATGCACTGCATGGGGGAGTTGATCGATCCGATGCCCACGTGTCCGACCTTCAGGTGGGGGGCGAGGACGCCGTGGCGGGCCCGCGCAACCGCGGCCATCATCCGGTCCGAGCCGATCGCGATCAGCCGGTCGACGTCGGAAAGCCGGATCGGCGTCTCGCCGAGGCGTCCCTCCGCCCATGCGCGCATCGCCTCGACGATGTTGCCGACGAACTCCCGGTCCGCGGGGCGGCGGACCGGGATCGGCTCGCCGCGGTCCACCGAGAGAACGAGGACGTCCGACGCGGCTTCGAGCTCGTCCTGTTTGTAGAAGTCTTCGGGTCTCTTGTATCCCGCGAAGTAGATGACCCGGTTTCCGCGCTCCCGCGCCTTCTTCCCGATCGAAAAGAGCACCGCGTTCCCGAGCCCTCCGCCGCAGAGGAGCACCGTTCCGTTTTCCGGCAGCTCCGTCGCCGATCCCGTCGGCCCCATGGCGAGCACCGGCTCGCCCGGCTTGAGCACCGAGCAGATCCGCGACGAGGCTCCGAGCTCGAGGGCGATCATGGAGAGGAGTCCCTTTCCCGCGTCCACCCACGCGCCGGTGAGCGCGAGCGGTTCGATCAGGAGCGGTGAGCCGTCGAGCTGCGGCGCGTAGCTCTCGAGGTTCTGCAGCCGGAAGAACTGCCCGGGTTGGAAATTCTCCGCCGCGGCCGGCGAGCGGACGACCACTTCCACGATGGTCGGGGTCAGGCGGATCACCTCGACGACGCGCGCCGTGAACCGGTCTTCCATCTTCGAGCGGAAGCCGAGCCACTCGCTGTCCCCGTCGGGAACGCGGCGCGGCTCGGCCGGGCTCCCGTTCAAGACCGCCGCGATCGCGCGGTATCCCACCTTCGCGGAGGCCATCGCCTTGACGACGTTCCCGTTGTAGGCGGGGTGGTTGTCTCCGAAGAACGTGATGAGCTTCCCCCCGCGGGAGTAGCCGGTGAAGAAGGCGCTCCCGTCGCTCGGAGCCGCCGGCTTCAGAAGCCAACCTCCCTCGCCGTCCGAAACCGCGTGGTGGGGCGCGAAGAAACGGCGCCGCTCGTCCAAGGGAATGGCGTCGGGGAACTCCTTCGCGTAGGTGATGTTCGGCGTCGTGCCCGCCGCGACGAGGCACGTCCGCGCCGGCAGCTCGAGGAGCTCTCCGCCACCCGACCGCCGGAACCGCACCGCGGCGAGCTTGCCCCAGGAGTCGGGCACGGCTTCGTCCGGCTCCAGCCCTTCGATGAAAGAGATCCCCTCTTCGAGCGCCTTGACGACCTCCTCGTGGTTGAGCCGGTACGCGGGGGAATCCTCGAGGGCGCGGCGGTAGACGATCGAGACTCCGCCCCACTCGCGGCAGAGCCGGGCGAGCTCGGGGGCTTCGCCGGCGGCGGCGGCCCGGGCGCGCTCCCGCCGCACCTGCCCGCCGTGCGCGAGTAGGCGGTCCAGGATCTCCAGCTCCTCGGCGTCGAAGATCGCGCGGACGGTTTCTTCGCCGTGCGGCGCGGCGAGCCCCTCGTAGCGGAGGAGCGTCTTCTCGGCCTGGATCGGGTAGTAGGCGAGGAGCTCGGTCGCCGTGTCGATGGCGGTCAACCCCCCGCCGATGACGATCGCGGGCAGCTCCGCCTGGAGGTTCGCGAGCGCCTCCTCCTTGAACGCGCCGGTCAACTGAAGCGCCATGAGGAAGTCCGAGGCCTTCCGGACGCCCCGCAGGATGTTGTTCTTCATGGCGATGATGGTCGGGCGCCCGGCGCCGGCCGCGATCGCGACGTGATCGAACCCGAGGTCGAAGGCCTGCTCAGCCGTCACGGTGCCGCCGAAGCGGACGCCGCCCAGGATCGAGAAGCGCTCGCGGCGCGAGAGAGTCAGGTGGATGAGCGTCAGGAAGTTCTTGTCCCAGCGGACGGTGATGCCGTACTCGGACACGCCTCCGAACCCCGCGAGGGGGCGCTCGTCGAGCGGCCGGGAGATCGTGCCGTAGTCCCGGATGGGACGGATCCCCGCGCCGTCCGCGCCGGTCCAGTCCGCCGGGAGCGGCTCGATCTTCAACCCGTCGATCCCGACGACCCCGAACCCCTCGTTCACGAGGTAGTGCGCGAGGGTGTATCCCGCGGGGCCGAGACCCACGACGAGCACTTTCTTCCCGTTGTAGGGAAGCGCGTAGGGCCGCACCGGCGAGAGTGGGTTCCATCTCGTCAGGAGGCCGTAGATTTCCACGCCCCAAGGCAGCGCGAGGACGTCGGTCAGCACGCCGGTCTCGATCTGCGGGATGTTGACGGGGTCCTGCTTCTGGTAGATGCACCCCTTCATGCAGTCGTTGCAGATGCGATGACCCGTTCCGGGACACATCGGGTTGTCGATCGCGACGAGCGCGAGGGCGCCGATCGAATCCCCCTCGCGGCGGAGCTGGTGCATCTCGGAGATCTTCTCGTCGAGAGGGCAGCCGGACAGCTCGATGCCGAGCGGGTTCTTCTGCCAAGTGCCGGTCTTCGAGTCGAAGAACCCCTTCGCGCAGGAGTCCTTGTCGCGGTCGTGGCAGAGGATGCAGTAGTGGGTCTCGCCGAGCACCTCGCGGCGGGTCATGCGGAGGTCGGTCAGCGCGAAGCCGTCGCGCCGGCGCCGCCGGTCGAACGGGCCGACGCGCTCCTCCGGGAGAGCGGGGTTCGGGCGTTCGGTCTCGACGAGCGCGTGGTAATCGATCGGTCCGGGAAGGCGGAAAGACGCCCACGCGGCCACCTCCCGGGCGAGCTCGGGGCGGACGAGCCTCGCGCGGCACCACACCGCGTAGAGCGAGAGAAGCGCTTCGAGGAAGACGAGACCGGCCTCGTCCGACGAGTCCACCGGTACCGGAAGGGGCGCAGAAGCGTCCTTCGCCCGGCCCGCCAGCTCCGCGGTCCGGCGCCGGGTCTCCTCGGAGACGGACGGGCGCTTCTTCTGTCGGACCGCCTCGATGTGCTCGGCCTCGAGATCGAGGAGCTCCGAACCGAGCCGCGCGGTCGCGAGCTCCGGGTCGCCCTCCCAGGGGAGGCCGCCGAAGAGGTCCCGCTCGAGGGCCCGGACTGCGCCCTCGATCCGCGGCACGTCGGCTTCCGGCGGCGGCGCGGCGCGCGCCGCGCGGCGGACGAGGAAGTCTCGCCGGAAGCGGAAGAGCACGGCTTCGGGTCCGGCC
>DASRPJ010000368.1:0-2797 GCA_035646435.1 Thermoanaerobaculia bacterium
CCCGGCTCCACGACCTGTCACGCTACTCGTGTAGACCTGACCCCCGGCTACAATCGCGACGAATGTCCAGGCCCATCGGGGGCTCGCTCGTCCTCTGCGGCCTCCTGACGGCTTCCTTCGCCGCCGCTCAGGACGACCGCCAGCCACGCGTCTCGCAGCTCCGCGTCGAGCCCCGGGGCCGCGACGTCTTCATCGGCTTCACCGTCGCGGGCGCGCTCGACCCCCAGCTCGCGAAAAAGATGGAAGCGGGGCTCGAAACGGCGATCCACTACGACATCCGGCTCTATCGCCGATATCCCTACTGGTTCGACGACTTCGTCGAGCAGCGGCGGTACCGCGTCGCCGCAACCCACGATCCGGTGACCCGGGAGTATGCGATCGAGGAAACGCTCGACGGCAAGCCTCTCCGCCGAACGGCCACGCGGGAGTTCTCGGAGGCGGCGCGGCTTCTCCTGTCCCGCGAAAACCTGCTCGCCTTTCACGTCGAGCGGGGCAAGCCGACCCGGAACCTCTACGTCCAGATGCGCGCCAGCTTCGACGCCGGATACGTTTTCACCATCATCCCGGTCGACTCCCGGACGCCGTGGAAGAAGTCGAAGCGGTTCAACGTGCGAGCGGCCCCGCGATGAAGGACATCGTCTCTCGCGAAACCGGGCCGCGCCCCGAGCTCCCCCGCCACAGGCGGGAGAACCGCCTGGTCGTCGCCCTCGCGCTCGCTGTGCTCGTCGTCTGGTCCGCGGTGTCGGTGCTCCGACAGCGCGCCGAGGAGCTGGAGCCCGACACCATCACGCGGGGCCTTCTCCTCTTCGTCCTTTCGTACCTGAACGTCACGCTGATCGCCGCCGTCCTGTTCGTCCTCTGCCGGACGCTCATCAAAGTCTGGCTCGAGCGCCGCCGCGGCGTCATCGGATCCCAGTTCCGGACGCGCCTGCTCGTCACCTACGTGGGCCTGACCGCCATCCCGATCGGTCTCCTCTTCTTCACCGCGACCGGGTTCCTCCAGCGTTCGATCGATCGCTGGTTCTCCTCGCCCGTCCGCGAGGTCGTCGTGCGGGCACGGGCCGTGGAAGACATGGCCGAGCGGCGGATCTCCGAGGCCGCTTTCGAGGACGCCCGCGCGCTCGGGCGGCTGCCGCTCGAGGGCGTGCCGGCCGACCGGCTCGCCGGCGCCCTCGAGAACTTTCGCCGCGAGCAGCGTCTCGACACCGCCGAGATCTACGCGGACTCCGGCCGCCGGGCGGCCGCTTCATCGTCGGCAGACGTGCCCCCTCTTCCGCCGGAGACCATCCGGGACGCGCGGCAGCGCGGGGAGTCCCTGAAGATCGAGGTGATGGCGGATGGCTCTCATCTCTTCCGGGCGGCGCACCGGTCCGGAGCGCGCGTCCTGGCGGCCGGCGTGCGCGTTCCGCCCGCGGACGCGCGGGCGATGCGGGCGATCGCGTCGGCGTGGAGCGATTACCAGAAGCTCGAGGTTCAGAAGCCTTCGATCAAGGCCGCGAACGTGTCCACTTTCCTCCTCATCACCCTCGCGGTCCTCCTCGCCTCCATCTGGACCGGCATGACCCTCGCCCGCCGGATCACGGGACCGATCGCCGCGCTCTCGGAGTCGACGCGGCGGATCCGGTCGGGTGACCTGTCGGCCCGCGTGGACGTCGCCGCCAACGACGAGCTCGGCGTCCTCGTGGACTCCTTCAACCGGATGGCGGCTGGTCTCGAAGACGCGCGTGACGCGACGCTCCGGTCGAACGAGGAGCTCCAGGAGATCAACCGCCGGCTCGACGTCGAAAGGCGCCTGCTCTCGACGATCCTCGAGTCGGTCACCACCGGCGTGCTCGCCTTCGACTCGGAGGGACGCGTGACCGTCGCGAACCCGGCGGCGCGGTCGCTCCTCTCGCTCGGGGCCGACGACGTGGACCTCGCCCGCCTGCAGGAGCGAGCGGACCTCGCCCCCCTGATCGCGCTCCTCGAGGCGGCCGAGTCGGGAGACACGCCGGCGGGCCCGCGCGAGCTCATCCTCTCGGGCGAAGGCGGCGAGCGCCGGCTCGAGATCGCGCTGCGGCCCCTGTCGTCGCCGGAATCCGGAACGAGGGGGGGATGGGTCGTCGCGGTCGAAGACACGACTCACGTCGCGCGCGAGCAGAAGCTCGCCGCGTGGAGCGAGGTCGCGCGCCGCGTCGCCCACGAGATCAAGAACCCCTTGACCCCGATCCGCCTCTCCGCGGAGCGGATCGCGCGGCGCCTGCGAGCGGGCGGCGCGGACCTGCCCGAGACGATCGAGCGCGGCACCCGGACGATCGTCGAGGAGGTCGGCGTCCTGAAGGCGCTCGTCGACGAGTTCTCCCGCTTCGCGAGGCTTCCGGAGATGAAGCCGGAGCCGGTTGACCTCGCCCTGCTCGCCGCGGGGGCGGTCCGCCTCTTCGAAGGGGCGCGGGACGGAGTGGAGGTCCGGGTGGAGTCTCGGCTCACCCGGAGCCGCGTGAATCTCGACCCGGAACAGATCAAGCGGGTCCTCACCAACCTGATCGACAACGCCCTCGAAGCGTGCTCGCCGGCCGGCGAGATCGTCGTGCGGCTCTCCGACCGGGCGGGCGGCGTCACGATCGAGGTCGCCGACACCGGCCGCGGCATTCCGTCGCGCGATCGGGAGAAGCTCTTTCTGCCCGACTTCACGACGAAGGGGAGGGGAACCGGGCTCGGGCTCGCGATCGTGTCCCGCATCGTCGCGGACCACAACGGAACGATTCGCGTCGAAGACAACCGGCCGCGCGGAGCGCGGTTCATCATCGAGCTGCCGGCC
>DASRPJ010000369.1:0-5414 GCA_035646435.1 Thermoanaerobaculia bacterium
ACGTAGTCGAGGTTGACGTCGTTGATGTCGAACGGCACGTACTGCTCGGCCTCCCACCGGATGGACTCACCGAGCTCCTCGGGGGACATGGAAGGGAGCGAGATCTTCTTGACGATGACCGAATGGCCCGAAAGGGACGTCCCGAAGTCCTGGTTGCGCACGTTCAGGGCCGTCGCGAGGCGGTTGACCGTGTCGACCACCAGCGAGGCGTCCATGATGGCGCCGTCCACGATCGCCTCGGGCGACAGGGTCTCGAGACCCGATTTCACGAGCCGGTACCCCCCGCCCTTAACGTCCTTTAGCTCGACCAGCTTGATCGCTGACGAGCCAATGTCGAGGCCAACGAGGTTCTTCGACTTCCGGAACAGCACGCTTACGCCCTACCGAAAAAATTCATACGGTTGTGGGCTTTGACCTTGGGTTATTTCGGCTGGGAGTGAAAATAACAGAAAGTTTTTCTACAGTCAAGGTTTAGCGCCACTTCGCGGCAGTCCCGGGCACTCTTCGACGGTGCACCGAGCGAGAATTGACTTCGACTTTCGACTTAAGACTTTGGACTGAGGACGCCGCGTTGTACGATGCTCCGTTTTTCAACGGCGCTCGCGCCGATCACGAGGAGATCATGGCTCAACACTGTCACTTCTGCGGAAAGACCCCGATGACGGGGCGCAGCGTCAGCCACGCCCACAACGTCACGAACCGGAAGTGGCACCTGAACCTGCAGTCGGTGCGCGCGGTCGTCGGCGGCTCGACCAAGCGGGTGCGCGCGTGCTCGCGGTGCATGAGGAGCGGGAAGGTCGTGAAACCGACGGTCCGGCGCGCGGTGACGAAGAGCTAGGAGCCTCAGTCTCTCTCCCCCGCCTTCGGTACGTTGTATCGCCGGATCACTTCCCGCACT
Source organism: Thermoanaerobaculia bacterium (assembly GCA_035646435.1). Lineage (GTDB taxonomy): Bacteria > Acidobacteriota > Thermoanaerobaculia > UBA5066 > Gp7-AA6 > Gp7-AA6. The sequence goes on from DASRPJ010000369.1 coordinate 899, forward strand.
CCCGACACCGCCTTCAGGCGGCTGACGATCTTCTCGAGGTGCTTCAGGTCGGAGGTCTCGAGCGAAACCGACACGTATCCCTTGCGGTCCTCCGAGGACCGGGCCTCGATATGCCGGATGTTGGAGCCCTCTCCCGCGATCGCCTGGGTCAGGTCGGCGAGGAGCCCCGGCCGGTCGTCGGTGACGACGTCGAGCTCGATGGCGTAGGAGACCCCCTTGTCGCCGGCCCACGCCACTTCGATCTGCCGCTCCGGGTCGTAGAGCAGGTTGCGGACGTTCGGACAGCTGTCCGAGTGGACCGAGACGCCGCGGCCGCGCGTGATGTAGCCGAGGATTTTTTCCCCCGGGACCGGGCTGCAGCACTTCGCGAGCGACGCGAGGAGGTCGTTGTGGCCCACGACGGTGATGTCCGGCGCGCCGAACGGGAGGATTTTCCGGACCACCCGTCGAACCGCCGTCTCCGGCCGGGCCGGTTCCGGCCGCTCGAGGTCCTCGGCGGGAATGAGCCGCTCGAGCGCGTTGCGCGCGGCGAGCTTCCCGTAACCGAGCGCGGCGTAGAGATCGTCGACCCGGGAAAAGCCCCACGACGGCAGCTCCGCCTGGAGCTTCCCCTCCGACTCCAGCTTCTTGATCGTTTTCCGATACTTCTTGAGCTCGCGCTCGAGGAGCCTTCGACCGAGCTCGACCGCGCGCGCTTTCTCCTGCGACTGGATGAAGTGCCGGATCTTGTGCCGGGCGCGGTTCGTCGCGACGAACGAGAGCCAGTCCCGCGATGGCGACTGGTTGGGCGCGGTCAGGATCTCCACGATGTCCCCGCTCGCGAGCGGAGTGCGGAGCGGCACGAGCTTGCCGTTCACGCGGGCCCCGACGCACCGGTGCCCCACGTCGGTGTGCACGCGATAGGCGAAGTCGAGCGGGGTCGCGCCGCGCGGGAACGCGAAGACCTCCCCCTTCGGGGTGAACGTGTACACCTCGTCGGGATAGAGGTCGACCTTCAGCGAAGAGAGGAACTGGCGGGGATCGGAGACCTCGCTCTGCCAGTCCACGAGCTGCCGCAGCCACTGGAATCGCTCGTCGTCCGCGTGCGGGTCGAGCCGCCCCTCCTTGTATTTCCAGTGGGCCGCGATGCCCCGCTCGGCGATCAGGTCCATTTCCCGCGTCCGGATCTGGATCTCGAACGGTTGAGCCGCCTCCCCGATCACCGTCGTGTGGAGCGACTGGTAGAAGTTCGGCTTCGGCATCGCGATGTAGTCCTTGATCCGGCCGGGCAAGGGGCGCCAGAGCTGGTGCACGAGCCCGAGGGCCGCGTACGTGTCGCGCGTCTCATTGGTAACGATGCGGAACGCGAGGATGTCGTAGAGCTCCGCGGCATCCACGCCGCGCCGCCGCATCTTGTCGGAGATGGAGTAGTAGCGCTTCAGCCGCCCGGTGACTTCCCCCGCGATCCCCGCTTCGGCGAGCTTCGTCGCGAGACGCGTGCGCACCTTCTCGATCATCGCCTCGGAGCCCTTCATCCGCCGCTCCACTTCGAGGGCGACGCGCGCGTACGCCGCCGGCTCGAGGTGCATGAAGGCGAGGTCTTCGAGCTCCCCCTTGACGAGGCCCATTCCGAGCCGGTTCGCGATCGGGGCGTAGATGTCGAGCGTCTCCCGCGCGATCTCGCGGCGCTTCTCGGCCGGCAGGTACTGGAGCGTGCGCATGTTATGGAGCCGGTCCGCGAGCTTCACGAGGACGACCCGCAGGTCGGACACCATCGCGAGGATCATCTTGCGGAAGGTCTCGGCCTGCTCCTGCTCGCGCGAGACGTAGGAGAACTTCCCGATCTTCGTGAGTCCGTCGACGAGGTCGGCGACTTCGCCGCCGAACTGCTGCGCGATCGACTCTTTCGTCGTGAGCGTGTCCTCGAGCACGTCGTGGAGCAGCCCCACGACGATCGAGACGTCGTCCGCTTTCATCTCCGCGAGGATCGCGGCCACGTTCAGGGGATGGACCAGGTACGGCTCGCCGGATCGCCGGACCTGTCCCTTATGCTCGAGCGCGGAGAAGACGTACGCCCGCCGCAGCAGATCCTGGTTGGACTGCGGGTTGTAGGCCTCGACTCGGTCGAGGATGTCCTCGAAGCGGATCACGGGATCTAGATTACGCCGTGAAGTGCCGCCCTACCGCCTCCCCGTCTTCTTCTTCGCCGCGGGGGGCGCCGGCGCGGCGGGGCGGGGCGCCGGAACGGCCTGCAGCTTCCGTCCCGACCGCAGGTTCTTCCAGATCACGACGATCGCGGCGGCGACGTAGATCGAGGAGTACGTCCCGATGACGATGCCGATGATGAGGGTCAGCGCGAAGGTGTTCAGGACCTCGCCGCCGAGGAAGAAGAGGGCGACGCAGACGAGGAGGGTCGCCCCCGCCGTCAGGACCGTGCGCGACAGGGTCTGGTTGATCGAGCGGTTGATGACCGCTTCGAGCGACTCTTTCTTGGGGGTGCGCTGGTTCTCGCGGACGCGGTCGTACACGACCACGGTGTCGTTCACCGAGTACCCGACGAGCGTCAGCAGTGCCGCCACGACGACGAGGTTGAACTCACGGCCGAGGATCGCGAGGATCCCGATCGTGATGAGCGTGTCGTGGACGAGAGCGACGACGGCGCCGATCCCGAAGGGAAGCGACCGGAAGCGGATCGCGATGTAGGCGAGCATTCCGATGATCGACCAGACGACCGCGAGGATCGCCTTGCGGCGCAGGTCGGCTCCGACCTGAGGTCCGACGTTTTCCGCCGAGAGCAGGACGAAGGGACCGGTGTAGGCGTTCGCCTTCAACCACGCGCGAACCGGGGCGGAGAGGCCGGGGACCGAGTCGACATCGGCGGGAGATCGGAAGATGCCGAGCTCCGACCGTCGCGCCACGATGCGCTCGGCGATCTGGCCGTAGTAGTCCGCGGCGAGGACTTCGGGCCTCCCGGCGACCCGGTCGGGATCGTCCGCGGCGAGGCGTACCCGAAGGTTGTCCCGCCCCTCCCGGTTCAGGTCGAGGCGCGCCGGGTCGGCGGCCGCCTGCAGGCCGACTCGGAGAGCGTTCTGCACTTCCTGGGAAACGTCACGCCCCTCCCCCTCCTGGAGCTGGACGCGGATCAACACGCGGTTCTTGGACTCCTCCTCGTACCGCTGGATCCCCGTCTCGCCGAGGTTTGCCGCCTGGAGGATCTGGCGGATCCGGTCGAGGTCGGGGCGCTGCGTAAACTGGACGGCGATCTGCGTGCCGCCGGCGAAGTCGATGCCGAACTTCAAGCCCTTCTGCACGAAGATCGCGAAGAGGCCGACGGCGATGAGCAGCCACGACACGCCGATCGCGATCCACTTGTAGCGGAGGAAGTCGATGTTGGTCTGGCGGAAAAGTTCCATGGCGTGCCTCGCGATGCCTAGATCGAAAGAGCGTCGATGTGCTGGCGCCGCCCGTACATCAACTCGAAGATCGTGTGCGACACGAAGACGGCGGTGAAGACGGAGATCAGGAGCCCCAGGATGAGCGTGACCGCGAACCCCTTGACGGGCCCGGTGCCGAACTGGAACAGGAAGATCGCCGAGATGATGACCGTCAGATGCGTGTCGATGATGGTCGCGAAGGCCTTTGAGAACCCGTTCTCGATCGCCGTCTTGGGCGCGCGGCCGGCGCGAAGCTCCTCGCGGATCCTCTCGAAGATGAGGACGTTCGAGTCGACCGCCATGCCGATGGTGAGGATGAAGCCGGCGATCCCGGGGAGCGTCAGCGTCGCCCCGAACAGCGCCATCGCCCCGAGGAGCATGACGGCGTTCAGGATGAGCGCGAGGATCGCGTTCAGCCCGGCGAGACGGTAGTACAGGAGGACCGCGACGAAGACGAAAACGGCTCCGACGACGGAAGCGGTGATTCCTTTCCGGATCGAGTCCAGGCCGAGCGACGGCCCGACGGTGCGCTCCTCGAGGTAGGTGAGACCCGCGGGCAGAGCGCCCGCTCGCAGGACGAGAGCGAGGTCGTTCGCCTCTTCCGGCGTGAAGCTCCCGGAGATCTCACCCTGGTCGCTGATGCGCTCGTTGATCGTCGGCGCCGACTTCACCCGTCCGTCGAGGATGATGGCGAGCTGCTTGCCGACGTTCGCCCCGGTCGCGTTCGCGAACTTCTCGGAGCCGGCCGGCGTCAGGAAGAAGGTCACCGCGCTGCCGCCGAGCTGCCGCTGCGACGGGCGGGCGTTCTTCAGGTCCCGCCCCGTGATGACGGCGGTCTTCTGGACGAGGTACCACACCTGCTGGCGCTCACCCGGAGCCGGGGCGGCCTCGACGAGGTCGAGGGTCGGGGGAACCTGGCCGCCGTGGGGAGCGAGCAACGAGGCCCGGTCGGACGACGGCCCCGCGACGACGAGCTTCAGCTCCAGGAACGCCGTGTTCTTGATGAGGTCCTTGACCCGCTTCGGGTCGTCGATTCCCGGGAGCTGAACGAGGATCCGGTTCGTGCCCTGCTGGGCGATGAGGGGCTCGGCCACGCCGAACTC
>DASRPJ010000370.1:0-2228 GCA_035646435.1 Thermoanaerobaculia bacterium
GTCCAGGCAACGCACGAGAGTCTCCTTCATCTCCGAGCGGTCGACGATGAAGTCGAGCATCCCGTGCTCGAGCAGGAACTCGGAGCGCTGGAAGCCCTCCGGGAGGGTCTGCCGGATCGTCTGCTCGATCACCCGCGGCCCCGCGAACCCGATCAGGGCGTTGGGCTCGGCGACGTTCAGGTCGCCCAGCATCGCGTAGGAAGCGGTGACGCCTCCGGTCGTGGGGTCCGTCATCACCGAGACGTAGGGCACGCGCGCGGCAGCGAGCCGGGCGAGCGCCGCGGAGATCTTCGCCATCTGCATGAGGGAAAGAATCCCCTCCTGCATGCGGGCGCCCCCGGACGTCGAAACGATGATCAGCGGTTTTCGCTCGGCGAGGGCCCGCTCCGCCGCCCGGGTCACCTTCTCCCCCACGACCGATCCCATGGATCCCCCCATGAAGAAGAACTCCATGGCCGCGATGATCACGGGCTTGCCGCCCATCGTCCCCGAGGCGACGACGACCGCCTCCGAGCTGCCGACGTTCTCCTCCGCCTGCTTCAACCGGTCGCGGTAACGCTTCGAGTCGCGGAACCGGAGCGGGTCGACGGAGCGCAGGTCGCCCTCGAGCTCCACGTAGTTCTCGTCGTCGAAGAGCATGCGGAGCCGTTCGGGGGCCGACAGCCGGAAGTGGTAGCCGCACTTCGTGCAGATCTTGAAGTTCCGGGCGAGCTCCTTGTTGTAGAGGATCTCCCGGCAGCTGTCGCACTTGACCCACAGCCCCTCGGGAACCTTGCTGCGCTTCTCGCGCGGCTCCTTGGGGGTCCGGTCTTTCTTGAACCACATGGCGGGGGGACGCAATGCTAACAGCCCCGAAGCCCGCCTACCGCGTCGGGGCGTAGGGCACGATCCTCCGGCGGCCCGCCCCGTCGGTTTGGATCCGGCTCTCGACGGCGAACGCCTCGCGCAGCACGTCGGGCGTGAGCGTCTCCCCCGGAGGACCCGAGGCGACCGCGCGGCCGCCGCGGAGGACGACGACGCGGTCCGCGATCTCCCCCGCGAGGTCGATCTCGTGCGTCACGAGGAGGACCGTCGTTCCCCGCGACGCGTGCGCGCCCGCCAGCAGCTCGAGAAACTCGAGCCGGTGCCGCAGATCGAGGCCCGAGGTCGGCTCGTCTAAGAGCCACACCTCCGCCTGCTGGGCCAGGGCCCGCGCGAGGAAAACGCGGCGCCTCTCCCCTCCCGACAGCGCCGAAGCGTCGCGCTCGGCGAGGTTCTCCACGTCGCATGCCCGCATGGCCTCGAGCGCGCGGTCGCGATCCTCGGCGGAGTCGGCGGAGAAGCCGCGCGCGTGCGGGGCGCGCCCCTGCAGCACGAGGTCGAGGCACCGAATGGGGAAGACGAGGTCGATGCTCTGAGGCAGGTACGCGATCCGGCGCGCGAGCATCCGGCGGGGATACGATTCGTGGGGCTTCCCTTCCAGGAGGAGCTCTCCCCCGCTCGCCGGAACGATCCGGGCGATCACCTTCAGGAGGGTGGACTTGCCCGATCCGTTCTCGCCGAGAAGCGCGACCACCTCGCCCTTTCCGACCCGCGCATCGAGCCCGGTCAGCGCCGGCGTCGCGCCGTACGCGGCCGTCAGACCGCGCGCCTCGAGAAGGGGCTCGCTCACGGGTTGCGCATGAGGAGCCACGCGAAGAGCGGCGCGCCGATCGCGGCGGTCACCGCGCCGACGGGCAGCTCCGCGGGCGCGAACGCGGAGCGCGACAGGGCGTCGGCCGCGACGAGAAGGGCCGCGCCCGCGGCGGCCGAGACCGGCAGCAGCGCGCGCTGATCGTTCCCGACGACCGCGCGGGCGGCGTGGGGCACCAGCAGGCCGACGAAGCCGATGATCCCCGCGAACGCGACCGCCGCCCCGGTGAGCAGAGAAGCGGCGAGGAAGACGGCCCGCTTCGCGCTTTCGACCTCCACCCCGAGGGCGGCCGCGTTCTCCTCGCCGACGGCGAACAGGTTCAGCCGCGCCGCGTACGCGACGAGCACCGCGAGCCCCACGGCTCCGTAGGGCGCGAGCGCGAGCACCTTGCCCGGGGTCGCATCGGCGAGGCTTCCCATCATCCAGAAGAGCATCGTCCGAGCCGTCTGACCCGACGCGACCGAGAACACGGCCAGGAGCGCCGCGGAAAAGAACGCGTTCGCGATCAGGCCCGCGAGAAGGAGGCGCTGAAGGTCGAGCCTCCCCCCGCGCCGGG
>DASRPJ010000371.1:0-5981 GCA_035646435.1 Thermoanaerobaculia bacterium
CGAGGTCGGAACCGAAGGAAAGCTCGGCGGCCAGGCGAGCGTGCCCGGCGTCGCGGGTACGTGGAAGGACCTGACCGACAGCGTCAACTCCATGGCCGGAAACCTGACCGGCCAGGTCCGCAACATCGCCGCGGTCACGACGGCCGTCGCGACGGGAGACCTCTCCAAGAAGATCACCGTCGACGTCAAGGGCGAGATCCTCGAGCTCAAGGACACGATCAACACGATGGTCGATCAGCTCCGGTCGTTCGCCTCGGAGGTCACGCGCGTCGCGCGCGAGGTCGGCACGGAAGGAAAGCTCGGCGGCCAGGCGAAGGTCGAAGGGGTCTCCGGAACGTGGAAGGACCTCACAGACAACGTCAACTTCATGGCCGGCAACTTGACCGGCCAGGTCCGCAACATCGCCGATGTCACGAAAGCCGTCGCGAACGGCGACCTCTCGCGCAAGATCACCGTCGACGTCAAGGGCGAGATCCTCGAGCTCAAGAACACCGTCAACACGATGGTCGATCAGCTCTCGTCCTTCGCCTCGGAGGTCACCCGCGTGGCCCGCGAGGTCGGCACCGAAGGAAAGCTCGGCGGCCAGGCGAAGGTGAAGGGCGTCGCCGGAACGTGGAAGGACCTGACGGACAACGTGAACTCCATGGCCGGAAACTTGACGAGCCAGGTCCGCGGCATCGCCCGCGTCGTGACCGCGGTCGCCAACGGAGATCTGAAGCGGAAGCTCACCCTTGAGGCAAAGGGCGAGATCGCTGCCCTCGCCGACACCATCAACGGGATGATCGACACGCTCGCGACGTTCGCCGACCAGGTGACGACGGTCGCGCGCGAGGTCGGCGTCGAAGGAAAGCTCGGCGGTCAGGCGAGCGTCCCGGGCGCGGCGGGCACCTGGAAGGACCTCACCGACAACGTGAACCAGCTCGCCGCGAACCTGACGACCCAGGTCCGCGCCATCGCCGAGGTCGCGACGGCCGTCACGACGGGAGACCTCACGCGCTCGATCAAGGTCGAGGCCTCCGGCGAGGTCGCCGCGCTGAAGGACAACATCAACGAGATGATCCGCAACCTGAAGGACACTACGCTCAAGAACAGCGAGCAGGACTGGCTGAAGACGAACCTCGCCAAGTTCAGCCGGATGCTGCAGGGTCAGCGGGATCTCGGCGCGGTCGGCCACCTCGTGCTCTCCGAGCTCGCGCCGGTCGTCGCGGCGCAGCAGGGCGTCCTCTACACGCTGGACCAGTCCGGGGACGAGCCCCGGCTCGCGCTCCTCGCGAGCTACGCCTGCCGCGAGAACTCGCTCGCGCGGAACCTCCGCCTCGGCGAAGGCCTGATCGGCCAGTGCGCGCGCGAGAAGGAGAAGATCCTCCTTTCGAACGCCCCCCGCGGCTATCTCACGATCTCATCCGGCCTCGGGGACGCGGCGCCCGCGAACATCATCGTGCTGCCGGTCCTCTTCGAGGGTCAGGTCAAGGGCGTCCTCGAGCTCGCGTCCTTCGAGCGGTTCTCGACCGCTCACCAGGCCCTTCTCGAGCAGCTCGCCGAGACGATCGGCATCGTGTTGAACACCATCGAGGCGAACACCCGCACGGAAAACCTCCTCGAGCAGTCCCAGTCGCTCGCCGGCGAGCTCCAGTTCCAGCAGGAGGAGCTGCGGCAGACGAACCAGCAGCTCGAGGAGAAGGCGGCGCTGCTCGCCGAGAGAAACGTCGAAGTCGAGCGGAAGAACCAGGAGGTCGAGCAGGCGCGGGTGGCGCTCGAGGAGAAGGCCCGCCAGCTCGCGCTCACGTCCAAGTACAAGTCCGAGTTCCTCGCGAACATGTCGCACGAGCTGCGGACGCCGCTGAACAGCCTGCTCATTCTCTCCGACCAGTTGTCCCGCAACCCCGACGGAAACCTGACCGGCAAGCAGACGGAGTTCGCGAAGACGATCCACGCGTCGGGGAAGGACCTCCTGAACCTCATCAACGACATCCTCGATCTCTCCAAGATCGAGTCGGGGACGGTCGTCGTGGACGTCGGCGAGCTGCGGTTCCCGGAACTCGTCGACTACGTCGAGCGCACGTTCCGCCACGTGGCGGAGGTTCGCGGGCTCGAGTTCGACATCGAGGCCGGCCGATCGATCCCGCGGGCGATATTCACCGACTCGAAGCGGCTGCAGCAGGTTCTCAAGAACCTCCTCTCGAACGCCTTCAAGTTCACCGAGCGCGGGCGCGTTTCGCTGCGCGTGAATGCCGCAACGAGCGGATGGAGCCCCGAGGCCGAGTCCTTGAACCGGGCCCCCTCGGTCGTAGCGTTCTCCGTCACCGACACCGGCATCGGAATCCCCGCCGACAAGCAGCAGATCATCTTCGAGGCGTTCCAGCAGGCGGACGGCTCGACGAGCCGGAAGTACGGCGGGACCGGCCTCGGTCTCGCGATCAGCCGGGAGATCGCGCGCCTCCTCGGCGGTGAGATAAGGCTCACGAGCGTCCCCGGCGAGGGAAGCTCGTTCACCCTGTACCTGCCCGACGCCTATGCGGCGCCGAAGGCCTCGCGGCTTTCGACGGAAGCCCGGGAGATCGTGTCGGTGATGAGCGACGTCGACGCCGCGCGGCCCGTTCCCGAGCCGATCCTCGACTCGGGAGAGGTTCCGGACGATCGGGTTCACATCGCGGGCGACGACCGCGTGCTCCTCCTGATCGACAACGACGAGAACTTCGCCCGCTTCCTCCTCGACGTCGCGCACGAGCACGGCTTCAAGGGACTCATCGCCACGACGGGAGCGGAAGGGATCGCGCTCGCGCACCAGTTCCGCGTCGACGCCATCACGCTCGACATCCAGCTGCCGATCATCGACGGCTGGCGGGTGCTCGATCGCCTGAAGAGCGACCTCGACACCCGGCACATCCCGGTCTGGGTGATCACGACGGAGGAGGACAGCGACCGCGGCTTCGCCCTCGGCGCCGTCGGGTTCGTGAACAAGCCGATCAAGACGCGCGACGCGCTCGACGACGCGTTCCGTGAGATCCGGCGTTTCCTCGAGCGCTCGACGAGGGAGCTGCTCGTCGTCGCTCCGCCCGGATCCGACGCGTCGAACGCGCTCCGGCTCGCGGGAGGCGACGGCGTGGAGGTCGTCCAGCTCGCGAGCGGCCTCGAGGCGCTCGGAGCGCTCGACCAAAAGAGCTTCGACTGCGTCGTCATCGAACCCCGGCCGGGAGACGTCGAAAGCCGCGAGACGACCGCGGAGATCCTCCGCCAGTGCGCGGCGCGTCGAATCCCCGCGCTCCTCTACTCTCCCCTGCCGGACTCCCGCGGCGAAGTGGACGAGCTCGAGCGAATCCCGCACGGCGCCGCCGTGAAGACCGTCCGTTCGGCGGAGCGGCTGCTCGACCAGATCGCCCTGTTCCTCCACTCGCCGGTCTCTGAGCTCCCGACGGAGAACCGCAATGCCCTGGAGACGCTCTACTCGACCGACGCGGTGCTCGCCGGCAAGAAGGTCCTGCTCGTCGACGACGACATCCGCAACATCTTCGCGATGACGAGCGTCCTCGAACGGCAGAACATGGAGGTGTTCGCCGCCGAGACGGGGCGCGAGGCGATCGAGAAGCTCGAGGCGACGGACGGCATCGACATCGTCCTCATGGACATCATGATGCCGGACATGGACGGGTACGACACGATGCGCGAGATCCGCCGCAAAGACCGGTTCCGCGCGCTTCCGATCATCGCGGTCACGGCGAAGGCGATGAAGGGGGATCGGGAAAAGACCCTCCAGGCCGGTGCCTGGGACTATCTCGCCAAACCGGTCGACACCGACCAGATGCTTTCCGTCCTCCGCGCGTGGCTCTATCGGTGAAACCTTCCGACCCACCGGACGTTCCGCCCGCTGAGGAGAAAGTCAACATCCTCGTCGTGGACGACAGTCCGGACAAGCTCCTGGCGATGTCGGCGCTCCTGTCGGAGCTCCATCAGAACGTCGTCACGGCGACCTCCGGACGGGAAGCCCTGCGGCACCTCCTGCGCCAGGAGTTCGCCGTCGTCCTCCTCGACGTGAACATGCCGGCGATGGACGGATTCGAGACGGCGTCGCTCATGCGCCAGCGGAAGAACTCCGAGCACACCCCGATCATCTTCGTCACGGCCTACGGCGACGAAACCCACGCGAGTCGCGGCTACTCGCTCGGGGCCGTGGATTACGTGCTCGCGCCGGTCGAACCGGAGGTCCTTCGGACCAAGGTCGGCGTATTCGTCGAGCTCTTCAAGAAAACCGCCCAGATCCGGCAGCAGGCCGTGTCGCTCGAGAACAAGGCGCGCCAGCTCCAGCGGCTGACCGACGCCTCGCTCGCGATCAACTCCGCGCTCTCGCCCGACCGGATGATCCAGGTGGTGACGGATCTCGCCCGCGACATCCTCGGCTCCCACCAGGCCGTCGCCATCGCAGCCGGCGAGCAGAAGTGGTCGGAGGTCAAGACGGCCGTTTCGCTCTCCGCGCGATATGCCCCCGAGGGCGAGCGGCCGATCCTGCGGGACCGCGAGGCGCTCGTCTCGTTGCTCTCCTGGCTTCGGCGGGCCGTTCGCATTCCACGCGGAGACGCGGAAACCGCCTCCGCGTGGCTCCAGTTCTTCGAGAGCGGCCGGCCGGTCGAGGGGGGATGGCTCGCGGCGCCGCTCACGGGACGCGACGGGCGCAACATGGGATTGCTTCACCTCCTCGACAAGGTCGAAGGCGACTTCACGACGGAGGACGAGGCCGTCCTGACGCAGCTCGCCCAGATGAGCTCGATCGCGATCGAGAACACCCTGAACGCGGAAGCCCGCGAGGCCAACCGAATCAAGGACGAGTTCCTGACGACGCTCTCCCACGAGCTTCGGACGCCCCTGACGGCGATCCTCGGCTGGGCTCGCGTCCTCCGCACGGGGCCCGCCGAAACGCAGCGCACCGAGCGGGGCCTCGAGGTGATCGAGCGAAACGTCCTCGCGCAAACGAAGCTCATCGACGACCTCCTCGACGTGTCGCGCATCATCACGGGAAAGCTCCGGCTCGCCGTCCGGGCGACGAACCTGGCCCCCGTCATCGAAGCGGCGCTCGAGTCGATGCGGCCCGCGGCGGAGGCCAAGGAAATCGAGATCCGGTTCGAGCGGGATCTGGCCGACGGCGAGGACGAGCTGATCGGCGATCCCGACCGGCTCCAGCAGGTCGTGTGGAACCTGATCTCCAACGCGATCAAGTTCACGCCGGCGCGCGGACGCGTCGCCGTACGCCTCTCCCGGCTGGGGCCGGACTTCGAGATCCGCGTCACCGACAGCGGGAAGGGCATCTCCCCGGGGTTCCTCCCTTCGGTCTTCGACCGGTTCCAGCAGGCGGACAGCTCGACGACCCGGACCCACGGCGGTCTCGGGATCGGGCTCGCCATCGTTCGGCATTTAGTCGAGCTGCACGGCGGCTCCGTCTCGGCCGCGAGTGACGGGGACGATCAAGGCTCGACGTTCCAGGTCTGGCTGCCCGCGGTCGCGCTGGGAGTGACGGCCGTCGAGAAGGAGCGAGCTCCGACGCCCCAGTCCGCACCGGCCGCGGGACCGGGCACGGCGGACCTCACGGGCCTAAAGGTCCTTCTCGTCGAGGATGAGCGGGACGGCCGCGAGCTCCTGACGGAGACCTTGCGCGCGGCGGGAGCGGAAACTCTGGCCGCCGAGTCCGCGCGGGAAGCGTTCGAGTGTCTCGGGAGCTTCCGGCCCGACGTTCTCGTCAGCGACGTCGCGATGCCGGTGGAAGACGGCTACTCGCTCGTCCGGCGCATGCGCCGCCTCGCCCCGGAAGACGGCGGGCGTGTCCCGGCGATCGCGGTCTCGGCGTATGCGCGGGAAGAGGACCGGATCCGCTCCCTGGCGGCCGGCTTTCAACAACACATCGCGAAGCCTCTCGATCCCGCGGAGCTCATCGGGTCGATCGCCCGCCTCTCCCGCCGCCACCCGGACTTTCCCACCGCCGACGCGGCGTCACG
>DASRPJ010000372.1:0-7231 GCA_035646435.1 Thermoanaerobaculia bacterium
GCTTCGCTAGCGCAAAGCGAAACCGGGGACAGACCACCGTTTTCGAGCGGCGCTATCCCCTCGAATCGAGGATCGCCTGGAAACGCTCCGCGTCGCCGACGCGCGGCATGTTGTTGAACATCGCGTAGACGATCTCGAACCGGGACGCGAGATCGGACAGGCGCCTCAGCTCCTGGTCCGAATAGGAACGGCGCTCGCCCGCGCGCCCGATGCGGAAGTAGGCGAGACCGGTGGTGACCGGCGTCTGGCGGAAGGGGTCGACGGCGTGCGTGAGATCGAGCTCGCCGCAGAGGTCGTGGACCAGCTCGTCCGGCCAGGCGCCCCGCGGCTCCCACGCGAAACGGCGGCCGTCGCGGTCGACCTCGCGAAAGAAGCGGCACAGGTTGGCGACGTTCTCGTCGGTCGGCCGGAAGGAGGCGGGGCACTGGAAGACGACGGTCGACGCAGCCAGGATCCGCGCGCACGCGAGCGTCTCCTTCCATCCGAGCCGCACCGTCTCGCTGTCGCGGAAGTTGCCCGCCTCCGAAAGCTGTCCCCGCGTCAGCGGCCGCTTCATACGCCGATATGTGGGGAGCGCGCCGTCGTGCGTGACGAGCTGCCACGCCTTGAGCGTGAACTCGAACGGCGGCGGCATCCGGAGGCGCCACCGCTCGAGCGTCAGGCGCTGCGGCGGGTCGTAGAAGGTCTGCTGGACCTCGACGAGCGAGAAGCGGCGCGCGTACTCGGCGGCGCCCACCGTGAAGCCGCAGAGCCCGACGCGGACGTCGGGCACCTCTACTTCCTGGCGTTCGGGTCGAGCCGGAGCAGCCACAGGTCGCCGGTGATCTTTCCTCGCGAGTAGAGGAGCTGCTTTCCGTCCCGCGAAAGGAGCGGGTCCTCGATGAAGAGGCCGGACTCCGGAAAGTCGGTGACCTTCTGAGGCTCGGCTTTGCGCCAGCCCTGCGACGGACCGGGGAGGCGATAGATGTTCTTGTGATCCACCTGGTAGTACACCCAGTTTCCCGACGCCGAGACCATGGGATGGTAATTCGCCCGGTTCGGGGTCGCGATCACGACGCGCGTCTCTCCCCCCTCGATCGGGCGGGCGCGAATCGAGATGTCCGCTGCCGCGGAAGACTGGTACACCAGCCACTTCCCATCCGGGCTCACGGTACTCAACGGCGCCTGCGTCGGCTCTTCCGTCACTCTCCGCCCCCGCCGGGTCTCGAGATCGTAGAGATACAGGTAGTGGTCCACGGTCGAGACGTGAACGATGCGGCGACCATCCGGCAGCCAGCTCGCAGAACGTGCCTTCTCGATCAGTCGCCGGGGCCCCGCGCCGTCGGAAGCCATGACCCAGAGCGCCATCTTCGTCGGCTCTTCCGCGGGAGTCCGCACGAACAGGATGGAGCGGCCGTCCGGCGACCACCGCGGAGCGCCGTCCGTGAATGCCGGGTCGCCCGTCAGCGGGTACGCCGGCTGTCCCGGATCGAGTCGCCAGATCCGGCCGCTCTTCAAGAAAGCAACCGACCGGCCGTCCGGAGAGAACGTCTTCCACTGGATGTCGTTTTTCCCCACCGTGAGCTCTTTCACCGCGCCCATCACGCGCCCGGCTTCCGCGTCGAACGGGAGCGTTTCGACGTTGAACGTCTGCTCCAGCGCCGTGAACGCGATCCGCCGCCCATCGCCGGAGATCGACGCGTGGGTGTTCTCGGCGATGCCGGCCGTCAGGGGCTCGCCTCTTCCCTCGGCCGTCCCCTTCGCCGTCGAGAACGGCACTCTCCACAGCGAGGAATTCTTTCCGGCTTCGGTCGTCGTGTAGACGATAGAGCGTCCATCAGGAGCCCAGACGGGACGCCGTCCCCGGGCGATGACCCTTACTTCACCCCCCGCGCTCGGGGCGACCAGGACTCCGCCCGTCCCCTGGAAGAGTAGCCACTTGCCGCCCGGAGACAGTGAGGGGAAGAGAAGGAACCGACCTCGATTCCCCTGGACTCCGAGCTTCAAGGGGACTTCCCGCGCCTCTCCTCCGCCGGCGGGGACCCGGTAGATCTGCTTGTTCCAGGCGCGTCCGCCCATGTAGACGATGGAATCCCCGTCGCCCGACCAGGACGGAAAGTTTCCGGACTCCGCGATCCGGCGGGCGTTTCCCCCGAGCGCCGGCATGACCCAGATGTCGCCTCCGGTCGGGGGGACGCCGAAGTTCTCGTAGCCGAGGTCTCTCAGGCTCTCGCGGGTGGAGACGAACGCGATCTGCTTGCCGTCGGGCGAGAACGCCGGCTGGACGTCGTCCGCGGGGCTGTTCGTGATGTTGATGTCGGGACCGCCGGAGACCTGCTTCAGGAAGATGTCGAAGTTGCCGGTGCGGTCGGAGACGTAGGCGATCGTCTCGCCGTCGGGAGAGAACGTCGGCTCGCCTTCGTACCCGGGCTCCGACGTCAACTGGGTGAGGGTGACGTCGGCCAGGTTCGCGCCTTCGGGCCGCGCGCCAGAACGGCCGAGATACCACGCGCCCGCCATGAGGGCCGCAAGCGCAACGCCTCCGACGATCCACGGGAACAGTCGCGGCCGGGAGACGGGAGTCGTAGCGGGTTGGGCGCGGGCCTGCGAGATCCCCGACTCCGCGACGCGCTTCGCGCGGCGCAGATCGAGCGCGAAGTCGGCGGAATGCTGATAACGCTCCGCCGGATCCTTCGCGAGAGCCTTCTCGAGGATCTGGACCGCATCGGGCGGGACCTTGGGGTTCCGCTGCGAGGCCGGGACCGGCTCCTCGTTGATGATGGCGTTGAGCGTCTCGACGGCGCTCTTTCCCGAGAACGGCCGGGTCCCGGTCAGCGCCTCGTACAGGACGAGACCGAGGGAGAAGATGTCCGTCCGGTGGTCGAGCGGACGCCCCTGCGCCTGCTCGGGCGACATGTACGAGACAGTCCCGAGGATTACGCCGGCCGCAGTCCCCCGGCTCGGGTGCGGGATCTCGGCGACCGTCGCGAGGCCGCTGGCGAGGAGCGGCGTGGCCTGTTTCTCGACCAGCTTCGCGAGCCCGAAGTCCATGACCTTCAACTGGCCGCTCCGGTTGACCATGAGGTTCTCGGGCTTGATGTCGCGGTGGACGATCCCGGTCTCGTGCGCGGCAGCGAGGCCCGAGGCCGCCTGCGCGACGAGCTCGAACGCGCGGCGCACGTCGATCGGCCCGGCGGCGAGCGTGTCTCGCAGCGTCTCCCCCTCGACGTACTCCATCGCGAGGAAGTCGCGGTCGCCCGCCGACCCGACGTCGTAGATCGTCACGATCTGGGGATGGTTCAGGGCGGACACCGCGCGCGCTTCCTGGGAAAAGCGCCTCCGGATCTCGGGATCGGCGAGGAGGCCCTGCGGCAGGAGCTTCAGCGCGACCCGGCGGCCGAGCCGCGTGTCCTCGGCGAGGAAGACTTCGCCCATCCCGCCCGCGCCGAGCTTTCGAACGACCCGGAAGCGCTCGAGGCTCTGGAGCTCCGGCGGAAGGTCGCTCATGCGATCAGCGGATCATCGGAAGCCCGCCGCAGGCCTTTCACGACGCGGCTCGCGAGCCTCTGCCGCCCGTTCGCTTCGGGAACCTCAACAGCCACAGGTCGCCCGTGATCTTCCCGCGGCAGTGGATGAGCTGCTTCCCGTCCATCGAGAGGCGCGGGTCCTCGATGAAGAGGCCGGACTCCGGGAAGTTCGTGATCTTCTCCGGCTCCGCCTTGCGCCACCCCTGCGCCGGCCCGGGTAGCCTGTAAACGTTCTTATGGTCGACCTGGTAGTAGAGCCAGTTTCCCGACGGCGAGACCATCGGATGGCCGTTGGACTCGTGGGGCCTCGCCGCGATGACAAGGGTCGGCCCCCCCTCGAGCGCGCGTGCGTGAATCGACGTGGTCGGGTTGGCCGACGACTGGTAGACGATCCACTTGCCGTCGGGGCTCGTGACGTGCAGCGGCACCTGCGTCGGCTCGTCGGTGACGCGCCGGGACCGCCCCGTGGCGAGGTCGAAGAGGTGCAGGTGGTCGTCGGTCCGGGAACCGTAGGTGATCCCCCGGCTGTCCGGCATCCAGTAGGGAGCCCGGGCCTTCTCGATCAACTTTCGCGGGCTCGCGCCGTCGGCCGCCATCACCCAGATCGAGTTGCCGGTCGGGTCGCCGGCCGGAGTCCGATCGAACGCGATCGAGCGGCCGTCGGGCGACCACCTCGGCTGGTTGTCCTGGAAGGCCGGATCGCTCGTGAGCGGATACGCCGCCTGTCCCGGGTCGAGCCTCCAGATCCGGCCGCCATTCGAGTACACGACGGACCGGCCATCCGGCGAGAACATCGACCGATCGATGTCGTTTCTTCCCGCGGTCAGCGCCTTCACGCCTCCGGTCACCCGCCCGGACTCGGCGTCGATCGGGATCGTCTCGAGGTTGAAAGTCTGCTCGTAGGCGGTGAACGCGATCTCTCCGCCGTTTCGCGAAATCGTCGCCTGCGTGTCCACGCCGCGGCCGACCGTGATCGGCTCGGCCTGGGCGCCGTCACGGCCTCTCGCCCCGTCGAACGGAATCCTCCAGAGCGCGAGATTTTTCCCCGTCTCCGCGCTCGAGTAAATGACCGAACGGCCGTCGGGAGCCCAGATCGGCCGGCGCCCCCTGCAGAGGAGTTGGATCGGACCTCCCGCGCTCGGGGCCGTGACGACCCGGTCTCGGTCCGCTTGAACGAGAATCCACTTCCCATCGGGCGAGACGGTCGGATGGAGCAGGAAGCGAGGCCGCGGCGTTCCCTCCGGGGGCCGGAGGGGAATTTCCCGGACCTCTCCTCCCGCTGCGGACACCCGGTAGATCTTCTTCGTGTCCTCGCCGCCGCCCGTGAAAACGAGCGAGGAACCGTCGGGAGACCAGGAGGGAAAGTTTCCGGCGTCGGCGATCCGGCGCGGACTTCCGCCGAGCGCCGGCATGACCCAGACGTCGCCGCCGGTCGGCGGGACGTAGAAGATCTCGTAGTTGAGCTCTTTCGCGCTCTCCCGGGTGGAGACGAACGCGATCTGCTTGCCGTCCGGGGAGAACGCGGGCTGGACGTCGTCCGCGGGGTTGTTCGTGATGTTGACGTCGGGACCGCCGGAGACCTGCTTCAGGAAGATCTCGAAGTTGCCGGTCCGGTCGGAGACGTAGGCGATCGTCTCGCCGTCGGGCGAGAACGTCGGCTCGCCTTCGTATCCGGGGTCGGTGGTGAGAGGCATGAGCGCCACGCCGGCGAGGTCCGATCCTTCGGGCCGCGCGCCGGCCCGGCCCAGATACCACGCGCCCGCGACGAGGGCGGCCAGGGCGAGCCCTCCGGCGACCCAGGGGAGGAGTCGCGGTTTGGAGGCCGGAAGCGCTGCGGCTCGGGCTCCCGGTCTCGCGATCCCCGACTCTGCGGCGCGCTTCGCGCGCCGCAGGTCGAGCGCGAAATCCGCGGCGCTCTGATAGCGCTCGGAAGGATCCTTCGCGAGCGCCTTTTCCAGGATCTCGGCTGCCTCGAAAGGAACCCTCGGGTTGCGCTGCGACGCCGGCATCGGCTCCTCGTTGATGATGGCGTGGAGCGTGTCGACGGCGCTCTTGCCCGAGAAGGGGCGACTCCCGGTCAAAGCCTCGTACAGGACGAGCCCGAGGGAAAAGACGTCCGTGCGGTGGTCCAGTGGCTGCCCCTGAGCCTGCTCGGGCGACATGTAGGAGACCGTCCCGAGGATCACGCCGGCCGCCGTCCCCTGGCCCGGGTGCGGGGTCTCGGCGACCGTCGCGAGGCCGCTCGCGAGCAGCGGCGCGGCCTGCCGCTCGACCAGTTTCGCGAGCCCGAAGTCCATGACCTTCAGCTGCCCCTTCCGGTTGATCATCAGGTTCTCGGGCTTGACGTCGCGGTGGACGATGCCGCTCTCGTGCGCCGCGGAAAGACCCGCGGCCGCCTGCGCGACGAGATCGAACGCGCGGCGCACCTCGATGGGACCGGCGGCGAGTAGGTCGCGAAGCGTCTCGCCTTCGACGTACTCCATGGCGAGGAAGTCGCGATCGCCGGCCGCGCCGACGTCGTAGATCGTCACGATCTGCGGGTGGTTCAGCGCGGAGACGGCGCGCGCCTCCTGGGAGAAGCGGCGCCGGATCTCGGGGTCGGCGAGAAGACCCTGCGGCAGGAGCTTCAACGCGACCTTGCGGCCGAGCCGCGTGTCCTCGGCGAGGAAGACCTCGCCCATCCCGCCCGCGCCGAGCTTTCGAACGACCCGGAAGCGTTCGAGGCTCTGGAGCTCCGGCGGAACGTCGCTCATGCGTCTACTGGAGGACCGGCAGCCAGCCTCGGCTCACGAAGTCGGAAAGGGTCAGCACGATCAGGATCGCGAGCCAGAAGATCCCGCCGGCGACGATGATCTGGGTGAGCCGGGTGCTGTACTTCACGTGCATGAAGAAGAGAGCGACGAGCGTCGCCTTCAGGAACGCGATCCCGAGCGCGACGACGGTGTTCCAGGGCCCGAGGTCGACGAAAGCGACGGCGGTGGTGACCGCCGTGAGCACGAGGAGGGCGGCAAAAACCGCGTAGTAGACCTTCCGCGGGACGACGTGCCCGCTCACACGTGCCTCCCGATCAGGTAGAGGAGCGGGAAAAGAAAGATCCAGACGACGTCGACGAAGTGCCAGTAAAGCCCCGACATCTCGACCGGGGTCGAGTAGTGCGGGCCGTAGCGCCCCTTGCGCGCCTGGAGGACGAGCACCGTCAAGATCCCGAGCCCGACGACCATGTGGGCGGCGTGGAGACCGGTCATCGTGAAGTAGAGGGAGTAGAAAATCTCCGCCGGGCGCGCGTGCGGACCGGGGAACTGGAAGGCGGGCCCCGGCACGAGGTGGTCGTGGAACTTGTGCGAGTACTCGATCGCCTTGACCCCGAGAAAGACCGCGCCGAGGAACATCGTCGCGACGAGGAAGAGCATGACCGCTTTGCGGCGGCCCACCGTGGCGAAATAGACGGCGAGCGCCATCGTCAGACTGGAGACGATCAGCACCGCCGTGTTGAAGGTTCCGAGCGTGACGTCGAGGTGCCGGCTCGCCTCCGCGAACGCGGCGGGGTACTGGTGGCGATAAACGACGTAGGCCGTGAAGAGGCCGCCGAAGAAGAGGATCTCGGTCACGAGGAAGACCCACATCCCGAGCGAGGACGCTTCGCGCTGCTGCTCCGGCGTGTCGAAGTGGTGCTGGAGCTCGCTCGGGCCCGTCTGCGACGTCGTCACCGGAGCGGCGGGGGGCAT
>DASRPJ010000373.1:0-5148 GCA_035646435.1 Thermoanaerobaculia bacterium
GCGGGGATCCGCCGTGACGTCCACGACCCGCACGCCCGGGGCCACTTCCCCCGCGAACGCCGGCACGATCGGAAGGAGCTTGTCGCCGATCCGGTCGAGGGCAACGCGAACCTCCGCCGGTGCGATCGCGATGATCTCGACGTCCGGCGGCACGTTGATGTCCTCCGGTGCGAACCGATATTGCCTCTCGCCGGCAGACGCATTCCGCAGGTCGATCACCGCCTCCAGCTTCTCCGGCTCGAGCTGCCGGAGCGCCGTGAACGGGCCCCGCAGGCGAACGTCCACTCCCCCGGGGAGGGGCGAAGCGACCATGGTGCGGGCGGGGATGTTGATGAGGGAGAGCGGGATTCGGTAGCTCCGCTCCGAGATCCGCTCGCGCCGCTGCCCCGAGAGCGCGAACCAGACGCCGAGCGCGATCGCGAGCGCGAGGATCTTCAAGCCCAGATTGCGGAAGAAGAGTCGGCGTCGTGGCATCGGTCGGTCCTCTTCAGGCGCTCGTCGCGAATTCGCGGTAGAGGAGGTCGCGCAGCGCTTTGCCGTCGAGGTCCTCGACCAGCTGGCCGTCCCGCGCGAGCGAGATCGTTCCCCGCTCCTCCGACACGACGATCGCGAGCGCGTCGGTCTCCTCGGTCACGCCGATCGCGGCCCGGTGGCGCGTTCCGAAGCGCTTGGACAACCCCTCCTTCAGCGAGAGGGGGAGGAAGCACGCGGCCGCCGCGATCCGCTCCCGGGAAACGATGACGGCGCCGTCGTGGAGCGGAGTGCCGGGCGAGAACAGGTTCACGAGGAGGTCGTAGGAGATCGCGGCGTCCACCGGCACGCCGTTTTCGATGTAGGTCTTCAGCCCCTCCCGCCTCTCGAGCACGATGAGCGCGCCGACCTTCTTGTTCGAGAGCGAGGTGGCGGCGAGGACGAGGTCGGAGACGGTCTCCTCCGCGTGGTAGCCGGTGAAGAGCGAGAAGAACGGCGTCCGGCCGAACGCCGCGAGGGCCCGGCGCAGCTCCTGGGAGAAGAGAACGATGATGGCAAAGGGGAGGTAGAAGATCAGGGCCGAGAGCACCGTCCGGAGGGCCACGAGCTTCAGGATGACCGAGATCCAGTAAACGACGAGGATCGCGATCAGGCCGAAGACCATCTGGACGGCGCGGGTCCCGCGGATCAGGCGCAGGAGGAAATAGACGACGAACGCGACGATCAGGATGTCGGCGGCGTCGCGCCACGTGAACGTGAAGTGCGAGGCGGAGCCGAAGCGCGACAGGATCTCGTCGATCACCGCGAAGAGGTCCTCTCCGGGCGCGCGAGCCGGACGCGGTCGATCGCCTGGTGCATCCGCAGGAACCGCACCGTCTCGGGGACGTCGTGGACCCGCACGATCGCCGCGCCGGCCGAGCTCGCGGCGGCGACGGCGGCGAGCGAGCCGGGCAAACGGTCGGCGGCCGAGGAGTCGTCCCCGACGCCCGAGAAGCGCCTCACGAAGCCTTTCCGGGAAGCGCCGACCGCGACGGGGAAGCCGAGCGAGCGGAGCGCCCCGAGGTGTCGGAGCAGGACGAGGTTTCCCTCCGGGCTCTTCCCGAAGCCGAGCCCGGGATCCACGGCGATCCGGTCGGCGCGAACGCCCGCGTCGAGGGCTTTCGACGCCGCGGCGGCGAGCTCCTCCGCGACGTCGGCGACCGGATGGCCGTAAGACGTGTCCGCCTGCATCGTGCGTGGATCGTCCCCCTTCATGTGCATGAGGAGGAGCGCGGCTCCCGCCTCGGCGACGGTGGAGGCCATCCGCGGGTCGTGCCGGAGGGCGGAGACGTCGTTGACGAGGTCCGCCCCCGCCCCGAGCGCGGCGCGCGCCACCTCCTCCTTCCGCGTGTCGATCGAGACCGGCGCCCTGCTTTCGCGGCGGATCGCCTCGATGACGGGCAGTACGCGCCGAATCTCTTCCGCCGGCGAAACCGGCTCGGCGTTGCCGTACGTGGCCGGCCGCGTGGACTCGCCTCCCACGTCCACGATCGCGGCGCCCTCTTCGAACATTTCGAGCGCGCGCCGCGCGGCCCGCCCCGGATCGAAGTAGAGCCCTCCGTCGGAGAACGAGTCGGGTGTTACGTTCACGACCCCCATCACGATCGGAAACGTCGACAGGTCCAGCTGGCGCCCGTCCGGAAGCGCGAGAGGAGCGGGCGGCCGTTCTAACCTCGCGAACGCGGAGGTCGCGCGGTCCCGGAGACCGGCCGGAAGCGCCTTCAGCGTCTCCCCGCGTCGCGCCCGCGAAAAGGCGATCGGCGGGGAAGGGGAGCGCTCGAAGCGAACGACGTCGACGGGGAACTCGGCCGAAGCGAAGGTCGCGGGGCGGGAGCCGTCCCACGAGCCGATCTCGCGGAGCGTTTCGGCGGTCGCTGCGGCGAAGACCAGGTCGGCGGAGACCGGCACGCCGAGGAGTCTAAAACGAAGCTGTGCTTCGGCCCCGGACGGCCCGCAACTACGCCGGCTCGGGGACGAGCGGCCCCACGTCGCCCGTCACTTCCGGCGCTCCGGGCGGCGGGACGATCGGCGGCCTCGGCGGGCCCGACTTGCGCAGCTTGGAGATGTCCGTGCCGTTCTCCTCGGCGATGATCTGCAGGACCTCTTCGCCGTCGAGGACCTCCTTCTCGAGGAGCGTCCGCGCGAGCCGGTGCATCACTTTCGTGTTTTCGCTGACGATCGTCTGGGCGCGCTGGTAGGCCTCGGTCACGATCTTCTTCACTTCCGCGTCGATCTGGTTGGCGGTCGACTCGGAATAGTCCTGCGTGCGGCCGAAGTCGCGGCCGAGGAAGATCTCGCCTTCCGGCTTCCCGAAGGTCAGGGGACCGAGCTCGCTCATTCCCCACTCGCAGACCATCTTGCGCGCGAGGTCCGTCGCCTTCTCGATGTCGTTGCCGGCGCCGGTCGTCATGTGACCGAGGAACTTCTCCTCCGCGATCCGCCCGCCCATCATCACCGTGATCGTCGCCTCGAGGTACTCCTTCGTGTGCGAGTATTTGTCCTCGATCGGTAGCTGCATCGTCACGCCGAGCGCGCGCCCGCGCGGGATGATCGTCACCTTGTGGATCGGATCCGCGTCCGGAAGCATCGCCGCGACGAGCGCGTGCCCGCCCTCGTGATACGCGGTGTTCCGCTTCTCTTCCTCCGTCATGATCATCGACTTGCGCTCGGGACCCATCATCACCTTGTCCTTCGCGTACTCGAAGTCGATCATCTCGACCTTCTTCTTGTTGAACCGCGCCGCGTTCAACGCCGCCTCGTTGACGAGGTTCGCGAGGTCCGCGCCGGAGAAGCCGGGAGTGCCGCGCGCGATCACCATCAGGTCGACGTTCTCCGAGAGGGGGGTGACCCGGGTGTGGACCTTAAGGATCTGCTCGCGCCCTCGCAGGTCGGGCCGGTCGACGACGACGCGCCGGTCGAAGCGTCCGGGCCGGAGGAGGGCGGGGTCGAGGACGTCCGGCCGGTTCGTCGCCGCCACGAGGATGACCCCCTCGTTGGTGTCGAACCCGTCCATCTCGACCAAGAGCGCGTTCAGGGTCTGCTCGCGCTCGTCGTGTCCGCCGCCGAGACCCGCGCCGCGGTGCCGCCCGACGGCGTCGATCTCGTCGATGAAGATGATGCAGGGGGCATTCTTCTTGCCCTGCTCGAAGAGGTCGCGCACGCGCGAGGCGCCCACCCCGACGAACATCTCGACGAAGTCGGACCCCGAGATCGTGAAGAAGGGGACGTTCGCCTCGCCGGCGACCGACCGCGCCAGGAGGGTCTTGCCCGTCCCGGGGGGGCCCATCAGGAGGACGCCCTTCGGGATCTTCCCTCCGAGCTTCTGGAACTTCTGCGGGTCCTTCAGGAACTCGATGATTTCCTGCAGCTCGACCTTCGCCTCTTCGACCCCGGCGACGTCCTTAAACGTCACCTTTTTCTGCGTGGGGGTGAGGAGCTTCGCCCGCGACTTCCCGAACGACAGCGCCTTGTTTCCGCCGGCCTGCATCTGCCGCATGATCACGAACCAGATAGCGACGAGCAGGATCAGGGGCCCGTACATGACGAGCGCGGACACGAAGGACGAGTCCTTGAGCGGCGTGATCTCGATCTCGACACCGCGCGCGCGGAGGTCCTTGACGAGGTCGGGGTAGTTCGCCGCGTACGTCTTGAAGAGCGGCTCGCGCTTGGAAGCGGAAGGCGCGTAGGTCCCGCGGATCTCTTCCCCGCGGATCGAGACCTTCTGAATGTGTCCCTGCGCGACGGAGTCCAGGAACTGCGAGAAGCTGATCTCGTCGACCGTCGTCGCTCCGGTCTTGAAAACGTTCCACGCGAGGATGATCAGCACGAGGATGACCATCCACAGCAGGAGGTTCTTGATAGTGGCGTTCAACCGATTGACTCCCTTCGATCTCCCAGAATAACGGACCCCGCGATCCGATTATTGCCCTTTTTGCCCGCCGCGGCCGCTGGAGCGAGCCGGACGTCGAATCTCGCTCCCCGGCGGCGGAATCGGATCCGGCGGCCGGCCTCGAATCGGAAGTCGGCTCCCGACTTCACGAGCCGGAGGATCTGCTCCCGCTCCCTGCCGGTCATCGGGGGCTTTCCCTCGGCGGCGAACGGCGCGGCGCACGCGAGAATCGCGCGGCGCACGAGCTCGGCCGCCGAGCGCTCGAGAAGAGTCGCGTCGGCGACCACGACGTTTCTTCCGACGACGATCGCGGGAAGGAGGTCGCGCTCGAACTCGCCGTCCAGCTGGTCCCTCAGGCGGGCGAGCTCCTCGACGCGTCGCTCGAGCGTCTCGCACTCCTTCGAGTCCAGCCGGCGGCGGAGCCGGTTGCGTTCGAGCGTCAGGTCGCCGTTCGTTCGATCCCGTCGCCAGGACAACCCCCGCGCCCCGAGATACCGGACGATCTCGCTCCGCGAAACCGAGAGCAGCGGCCGGACGACGCCGTCCGCGCGCAGCTCACGCGGCCCCGCGAGGCTGGCAATCCCGCCCTTACGCGCGCGCGCAAGGAGGTACGACTCGACCCGGTCCTCCCGCTGGTGCGCCGTCGCGATGCGGGAGGCGCCCGCCTCCCGCGCCATCTCGAGGAGCGCCTCGTAGCGGACGCGCCGCGCGCCGGCTTCCGGTGAGAGTCCGAGGGTGCGGGACGCGCC
>DASRPJ010000374.1:0-2440 GCA_035646435.1 Thermoanaerobaculia bacterium
GCGCGCTCGAAGTACCGAAGGAGGACCGAGAGCGCGCCGAGCTCGTGTCCGCGCTGGCCGGCGAGGGTCGCGAGATCCTGGCGAGCAAGCGGCGCGACCTCGCCGCGGACGACGTCTCGGCCGTGTACGAGACGCTCGCCGCCGAGCGGGAGGACGCGAAAGACGAGGCGGGGGAGAAGAAGGTCCTCCAGGAGCGCGCGACTTTTCTCGAGAACGCCGCGGCCCGCGCGAAGACGGCCGAGGCGCGCGCCGTCTTCGATTCGCACCGGCTCGGCACCTACCTCGAGCTCGGCGAGCCCCAACGCGCCGTCGAGATGCTGCTCGCGTCCGAGCGCGACCTGCCCGGCGACTACAACCCCCCGGCACGCCTCGCGTCCGCGTACCGCGCGATGAAGCGTTACGACGACGCGCTCGCGGCGTCGGACCGCGCCCTCGCGAAGGCGTACGGCCCGCGCAAGCTCGGGATCCTCCAGACGCGCGCCGACATCTACAAGGAGAAGGGCGACCCCGCCTCCGCTCGCCAGACGATCGAGGAGGCCCTGCGGCTGGCCGAGTCGCTGCCCGACGGGCAGCGGTCCGAGCGCACGATCGCGAACCTCAAGAAGAAGCTCGAAACCCTTTAGATAAAGAGAAGAGACAAAGAAAAGGGGTCAGATTTATTTATCTGACCCCTCCCGGCTGTCATTCCGAGGAGCGGAGCGACGAGGAATCTGGGCTCTCTCGAGGGGGAACCAGATCCCTCGCTACGCTCGGGATGACTGATCGCGCGTCATCGCGCGATCAGTCACTTCTTCCGCGTGTAGTGGATCTCCATCATCTTGGCCATCTTGCCGTCGTGTCCCGGACTCCACATCTCGAAGGTGTGGTGGTCGTTGTCCGCGAAGGTGATCGTGTTCTTGAAGGGCTTCGTCTTTCCCTCCATCGGGTCGTCCATCTCTCCGGTGAAGGTGACGACCTTCCCGGAGGCGTCTCCCTTTCCGAACGAAGTCATGATGCCCGTCCCCATGCTGTCCATCCAGGTGCTCACGTACTGCTTCTTGTAGTTGTCGTAGCCCGTGTAGCCGAGACCCTCGAACGGCATGTCCATCATGGTTCCGTTGAAACGACCCTCGAGGAACCGACCGCCCATGATCATTCGGTTCTCCGCGGTTCCCTTGGACTCCATCGGCGGCGCGCCCGGCTGCCACCACGACTTCACCGTGGTGTCCCACGTACCGACGGTGGTCGCCAGCATCTTGTGGGCGTCACCGGGCGTCGCGAACTTGGCCCAGGCCTCCATCATCGCCTTCTCGTCCATGGCGCCGGCCGCCGGCATGGTGGTCTTCTTGGCCTTCTCGTCGGCTCCGATAGCGAGCGCCGCGACGACGACGAGGAGTGCAAGCCCGGCAAGGATTCCTTTGTGTTTCATGCTGAATTCCTCCTTATGCAAATCGAATCGGGGAAGACTTCTTGGAGGGATTCTATCCACTGCTGTCATCCCGAGCGAAGCGAGGGATCCGGGCCCGGATTCCTCGGCCTTCGCCCTCGGAATGACAGTTAGAACGACAAAGAAACGGGCCAGAAGCTCGGTGAGCTCCTGGCCCGGAAATGACGCAGGCGAGGGACTTTAGGTGTTCAGCTTGCTCCGGCCGGCCTTGCCCCGGCCGAACTTGCCGCGCCGCTCCTTCATGTTCTGCTTCATGGTGTCGAACTTCTCCCGCTGCTCGTTCGTCAGGACCGCGCGGACCTCTTCCATCGTCTTCTGCCGCTCGGCGCGCATCGTCTCGCCGTTGGCGCGGACTCGGAGGTAGGCCGCGCCGACCGCCGCGGGGTCGGCCGACGGGGAGTCCGCCGCGGCCTTGAGGGCGTCGCGGTCGGCCTGGAAGCGCTCACGGAGCGACTCGAGCGCCGCGTGCCGCGACTCCATGATCCGGCGAATGTCCGCTTTCTGAGTCTCCGAGAGGTCGAGCTGGGAAAGCCCCCTCATCCACCCGCCGCCCATTCCCCGATGTCCGCGTCCCCCGAAGTCTCCTGCGGAGGCCACCGTGACACCCAGAGTGAGCAGCATCGCCACCATCGGCGCGAGCTGTTTGATCGAAAGTTTCTTCATTTCTTCGGTCTCCTTTTCATACGAACAGACGATCGGGGTCGGTCCGGCGTTTACGACCTCCGTAACGTCGAGACGCGAGCGGCCGATTCCTCGAGGCGCGAAGCGCCTGGAATATCCTCGACTCGCCGTGACGCTCCTCGGTCATCACAGCCCCATCCTCCGGCTGGCGAACGCCGTCCGTGGTCTCGCAGGGCGGTCCGTGCCGCGCGGACGGGCGGAGAACGTCTTTGTAATCGGCCACCGGGGGGCGCCGAGATCGGCTCCGGAGAACACGCTTGAGTCGTTCTCCGAGGCGGTCGCGCGGGGCGCCGACGCGATCGAGGCGGACGTGTGCGTGACGAAGGACGGGTA
>DASRPJ010000375.1:0-2290 GCA_035646435.1 Thermoanaerobaculia bacterium
GCCTGTCCTGAGCAGAAGGCCGCTCTATCAAGCGAGACCAGATCCCTCGCGGAGCCTGTCCTGAGCAGAAGGCTCTATCAAGCGAGACCAGATCCCTCGCGGAGCCTGTCCTGAGCAGAAGGCCGCTCTATCAAGCGAGACCAGATCCCTCGCGGAGCCTGTCCTGAGCAGAAGGCCGCTCTATCAAGCGAGACCAGATCCCTCGCTTCGCTCGGGATGACAGGAAGGGCGAAGGGCTCGGGATGACAGGAAGGGCGAAGGGCTCGGGATGACAGGAAGGGCGAAGGGCTCGGGATGACAGCGCTCCTTCTGTCAATTCTTACGGCCGGGACTTCTTCCCGTACACCGCGGAATCGACCCTTTCCATCACGCGCTCCGGGCGCGCGAGCGCCGTGTAGCCCACCTTCCGATAGAGCGGATGAGCGTCGCGCGTCAGGAGCATCCAGCGGCGAAGCCCCTGGAGGTCCGGATGGGCGAGGATCGACTCCATGAGCCAGGCGGCGAGCCCTTGCCCGCGATGGGACTCGAGGACGAAGACGTCGGCGAGGTAGGCGAACGTGGCCCGGTCGGTGATGACGCGCGCGAACCCGACCTGGCGATCCCCGTCGTAGAGACCGAAGCAGAGCGCCCCCTCGATCGACCGATCCACGGTTTCGCGCGGAATCCCCTTCGCCCAGTACGACGCGCAGAGGAACTCGTGGATCAACGGACGGTCGAGCCGGTCCCGGTCGGTGGAGATCGTGAATCCTTCGCGGCGCCACTCGGGCGATTCGGCTCGGGTCATGCGTGCCCCCTGAACATGTGCCAAAGCCTACTGAAACGCGCCCCGGGATCGGGCTGGCGCGTTCCTTGAAAGCCGAAGACCGAGAACCGAGCACCCATGACACTTTCGCTCAAACCGACGCACCTGAAGCGCTACAAGGACATCGCCGTTCTTCTCATGAAGTACGGGCGGGGAGACCTCGCCAGGCGGCTGGACGTGGAAACGGACCTGCCCCCGGCGCCCCCGGGTGCGGAGCCCCGCGGCGCGGAACCCTCCGCGTCGACGAAGGCCGAGGAGCTGGCGCGCGACCTCGAGCGCCTCGGCCCGACGTTCGTCAAGCTCGGGCAGCTGCTTTCCACCCGCGCGGATCTCCTCCCGGTCCCCTACCTGGAGGCGCTCGCGAGGCTGCAGGACAAAGTGGAGCCCTTCCCGTTTGCGGACGTCGAACGGATCGTCGGCGAGGAGCTCGGCGTCCGGATCTCCAAGGCGTTCGTCGACTTCGAAGCCACCCCGCTCGCCGCCGCTTCCCTGGGGCAGGTCCATCGCGCCACGCTCCGGGACGGTCGCGCGGTCGCGGTCAAGGTGCAGAGGCCGGGGATCCGCGAACAGATCGTCGAGGACCTCGAGGCGTTCGCCGAGATCGCCCGCGTGCTCGACCGACACTCCGACGCGGGCAAGCTGTACCAGTTCGAGAAGATGGTGGACGAGTTCCGCAAGTCGATACTGCGCGAGATCGACTACCGGCAGGAGGCGCAGAACCTCGTGGCGCTGCGGCAGAACCTGGAGGAGTTTCCGCGGATCTTCGTTCCGGCGCCGGTCGACGACTTCACGACCACCCGCGTGCTGACGATGGAGTTCGTCTTCGGACAGAAGATCACGTCGCTCTCCCCGCTCTCGCGGATGGAGTTCGACGGCAAAGAGCTCGCCGAGGAGCTGCATCGCGCCTACCTGAAGCAGATTCTCATCGACGGCTTCTTCCACGCCGACCCTCACCCGGGTAACGTCTTCCTGACGGAGGACAAGGGCCTCGCGCTCCTCGACCTCGGAATGGTCGGGCGCATCTCGCCGCAGATGCAGGAGGACCTGCTCAAGCTGCTGCTCGCGATCAGCGAGGGGAAGGGGGACGAAGCCGCCGACCGCGCGAGCGAGATCGGCGAGAAGCTCGAGACGTTCGACGAGGCCGAGTTCCGCCGTCAGGTCGCGGAGCTCGTCGGCGTCTATCAGACCGCGACCGTCGAGCACATCCAGATCGGGAAGGTCGTGATGGAGGTGTCGCGGGTCGCCGGGACGTCCGGCATCCGTCTCCCACCCGAGCTCACGATGCTCGGCAAGACCCTCCTGCACTTGGACGAGATCGGCCGCGCCCTCGATCCCGAGTTCGACCCGAACGCCTCCGTGCGTCGCAACGCCGCGGAGCTGATGCAGCGCCGCATGGCCAAGAGCGCCTCTCCCGCGAACCTCTACGCGAGCCTTCTCGAGGCGAAGGACTTCGTCCAGAAGCTGCCCGGCCGCGTCAACAAGGTGCTC
>DASRPJ010000376.1:0-13666 GCA_035646435.1 Thermoanaerobaculia bacterium
AGCCGAAGGTCGAGCGACGAGAACTTGTTGTCCTTGCGTCCGTTGTTTCGCGTCACGATGGTCCCGTCCGGGCGGATGCGGTCCGAAGGAGGGGCCGCCTGCCAGGGGTTCTGGGAGACGGTTCCGTCCGGCTTGAGGGACTGGGGCTGCGGGGAGCGGTACGAGTAACGGGCGTTGACGTTGATGTCGAACGGCGCCTGCCAGAGGAACCACGTGTTGAACCGGTGCCGCTGGTCGCGGTCGGAGAAACCGTACTCCGCCTCGAGGTCCGTGACCCGCGCGTAACGCAGGGTGAACGGGTCGCGCTCGTTGTCGTCGTCGGAGCGGTCCTTAGAGTACGTGTAGGTGGCTTGGAACGCGTAACGGTCCGCCAGGCTCTTGTTCAGGCCGAACGTATAGCCGTAGTAGCGGCTCCGCCCCGTCGAGGTGACGGTCCACAGCGTGCCGATTCCATTCGTTCCGCCCGGTCCGAGGCCCGTGGACCATGCTTGGACCGTGGGGCTCGTGCCGAGGAGCGGGTCGTTGCTGTTGATGAACCGGGTGATCTGTTCGCTTTTGGCGTAGTTGTACTTCACGAGGGCCGCCAGGCCGGGGATGATCTCCCGGTCGAAGCCGATGCTCCACGCTGTCGTCTTGGGGCTGCGGAAGTCCCTGTCGAAAACGTAGACGTCCGGGTGGTCCGGGGTGCCGGCCTGCGACGCCGGAATCAGGTTGGGATACGCCGGAGGCCCGGAAAGGCCGAAGTTGCGGAGGAACGAAGCGCTGAAGATCGTCTGCCCGACCGAGCCGTTCGTCGAACGTGAGGAAGCGAGATCGAGAGCGGGCACCCGCGCGTAGAAGATCCCCCACGTCGCCCGGGCCACCGTCTTGCCGTCCGCCCAGGGGTCCCAGGAAATGCCGAGCCGGGGCTGCCACATCTTGGTGTCGTCGGGAATGGTCCCGTCCGAGGGGAACTCCTGTCCATCGCGCGTCGTTCCGATGAACGGGGCGAAGAAAACCTCGTCGGGATCCGTCCGCGGGTCGGGCTGGTAGATGCCGTCCCAGCGCAGGCCCGCGTTGATCGTCAAATTCCGGATCGGCTGCCAGCTGTCCTGGATGAAGGCGCCGTACTCCTCCTGCGCGATCGACTGCGTTCCGGCGTCCTCGACCGTGCGCCCGCCGACCCCGGCCTGCTGCAGGTAGAGCAGCACCGGACCCGTGATCGTCGTGCCGGCGGGACAGGTTCCGTTCTGCGACGACGAAAAGGCGGTGCCTGCCGCGTTGTTGCACTCGACGTAGTTCGGATTGGCTGCGTAATTCAGGAAGCCGTCGGTCGAGCTGAACTTCCAGAACCCGTTCGCGAACCCGAGGAA
Source organism: Thermoanaerobaculia bacterium (assembly GCA_035646435.1). Taxonomy (GTDB): domain Bacteria; phylum Acidobacteriota; class Thermoanaerobaculia; order UBA5066; family Gp7-AA6; genus Gp7-AA6. The sequence goes on from DASRPJ010000376.1 coordinate 1,353, forward strand.
GGTCTGCCTCGAGACGACACGGTTCCACTCCACGCCGAGCTTGATCGCGTGGTCGCCCAGGAGGATGGAGAAGTTGTCCAGGAGCTGGGTGCGGGTGTCGTAGTACGCGACGGGGATGAAGAACGGCATCCCGAACCGGTAACCCCTCCCGAAATCGAAGGCGGTGTCCGGCAGCGGCCGTCCCGACGCGAGGGTCGGTCCCGTGTACGGGCGGGGCCGATCCTCCCGGGAGTACTGCCCGCGGAGCTCGTTCAGAAAGGATTCGGTCAGAGTCGAGATGACGGAGCCGCCGATCGAGTAGGAGCTGACCTTCTCGATCGCGTTGTTGCTCACGCCCCAGGAGTCGACGTCGAACGTTCCGTTCTCCTGCTCCGACCAGCTGTACGCGTAGCGCAGCGTCGCGAGGTGCTTCTGGGTCGCGTGCCAGTCGAGCTTGGCGAGGCCGACGAAAGCGTCGTCGCTGCGGGTGATCGGGCCATTCTCGTCCGGGATCCCGATCGACGCGAAGTAGTCGACGACGCGCTGCTCGATGCGGGTCGGGTCGGTCTGCTTGATCGACTCGCCGAGCTGGGCGTCGGCGGCGAGGAAGTAGAAGAGCCGGTCCGGCTGGATCGGGCCGCCCAGGGTGAAGCCCGCCTGCCACTGGTCGAAGTCGAATTCGTCCGCCTCGGTGCCGTCCCGCTTCGCGGCCCGGGCGGCGAGGCTGTCGTCTTTCCAGTAGAGGTGACCGGAGCCGTGGAAGTCGTTCGTTCCGGACTTCGTGACGACGTTGACGAACCCTCCCGACGACCGGCCGAACTCCGCGGCCGCGCCGTCGGCGACGACGACGACTTCCTGCACCGCATCGAGGTTGAACGTGAACGGCGGTCGCTGCCCGCCCCGCTGCTCGCCGAAGAAGGGGTTGTTGAAGTCCTGTCCGTCCACCGAGACGTTGTTGTGGATGCCCTTCTGGCCGTTGATCGTGAGCTCGTCTCCGTCGGGACCCTGCACGATCGACACTCCCGGGGTGAGCTTCGTGAAGTCGAGAAAGTTGTGGTCGGCGTTCGGCAGGTTCTGGACGGCGTGCTCGTCGATCAGCGTCGAGCCCGCGGTGCGGCTCGTCTCGACGACCGGCGCGACCCCGGTCACCCGCACCTCCTGCTGCACGGCCGAGACCTGGAGCGGCAGGCGGAGGTTGATCGTCTGGCCGACCGAAAGCGTGACGCCGTCGCGCACGTAGGTCGTAAACCCGGGGAGCGTCGCGGTGATCTGGTAAGGACCGAGCGGCAGAAGGACGGCGCGGAACCGGCCCGCCGAGTCGGTCGTCTCGCGCTTCTCGAAGTTGATCGCCGTGTTCCGGAGGACGACGCTCGCGCCCGGCAGGACCGCGTCGCTCTCGTCCACGACCGTCCCCTCGATCGCGCCGGTGGTTGCCTGGGACTGGGGGTAGGCGACAGGGGAGAAAACGACGAGAAAAGTGAGGGCCGCGAGAACCGCGCGCCACGAGGACTTCGCCATGAGACCTCCTTGCTGCAAGTGCCGAGGCGTGTTTCCGTTTGTTGTCCCGAATCTATTCTGCGCTCACGCGCCAAGTCAACGACGCGCTCGAGGGCGATCCGTGCGGTTTTAACGCACTTGAGATAATCTGCGCCGCCCGGTGAGAGAAGCTGTCAGCGTTCCGTTCGGGGGAGCGGGAAGCTGAGAGCTGCTCTTCGATGACGACCGCGACCCTCGTCTTTCTCCTGCTGCTCCTCGCGGGGTGCGCCGGCATCGCGATTTCCTTCGCTCGCGCCCGCTCGCGGGCGGTCTTCGCCGAGGACGGCTTCACGGAACCGGGGAGGCGGACGGTCGCGGTCTCGCTCCTGGCCGCCGTCCTGCTCCTGACGGTCGCGATTCCCTTCGCGGGCGGGTTCGCGGGAGCCCAGCCGGACGCCGAGGACCTGACCGTGCTCTCTCTCTTCGCGGTGCACGCGATCCTCCTCTTCTTCCTCGCCTGCTACTACGCCCTCTCCGGCCGGCGCTTCCTGGCCGACTTCCTCAAGATCCGAAGCCTCCGGCCGGTGTCGGACCTCGCGTCGGGGATCCTCGTGGGGGCGGCCGGGTGGCTCGTGACGATCCTCGCCGCCGTCGCGGTCCTCGGGATCTGGTGGCTGCTGCGGAGGTCCGCCCCGGGCACGGAGGAGGGCCCGTCGGTGTCCCCGACGATCCTCTGGATCGTCGCCCAGCCGGTGTGGGTCAAGATCGCAATCGTCGTTTCCGCGATGGTCGTGGAGGAGCTGTTCTTCCGATCCTTCCTTCAGACCCGCGTCGGGCCCGTCGCGGCCACGCTCATGTTCACGGCCGCCCACGGCGCCTACGGCCAGCCGCTCGTCCTGATCGGGATCCTCGTGATTTCCGCGGTGCTGTCGGTGACGTTCGTGCTCTACGGCAACGTGTTGCCGTGCATCGTCGCGCACGGGGTATTCGACGCGATCCAGATGTTCGTGATGATCCCGCTCATGACCCGCGCGGTGGCGGGGGCGTGAGGGAGAAGCCGGGCAGCTCCGGCGCCCGTTCGAACCCGAGCGTCACGAGAACGTCGGCGCCGGACCGGACGACCGCCGGCGGCTCGGGCCCGCCCGTCCGGGCCTTCCGGAACGCCGTCTCGAAGAGCAGAGCGGATCCGGGCGTGTCGAAGCGCAGACGCCAGACGTAGGAAAACGAGCGGCCCGACAGAAAGAAGGCGATGCGATCGCCCCGCCACCCCGAAACGGCGTCCACGGCCTCCTCCTCGCCGAGCGACCGGCGCAGGAGGTAGCGCGCCGCCCACTCGCCGACGGTGTCGGAGTAGAGGTGCCGGCTTCCCCTCGGAGCGAGGCGGGCCGCGTCGGCGGGGAGAAGATCGGTGGCCGGCGGCGGCCGTCGTCCATCGTGAAGGATCTCCGAGGTGGACAGCGGCGGGTCCTTCCAGAGGCGGTCGACCTCCTTCCAGCCGCCGCGCGAGACCGCTCGCCGCACGTAGGCGGTGCCCTCGACGTAGGGGAAGAAGAGCTGGTCGACGAAGAAGGGGGGCAGATCCTTCGGAACGTTCGCGCGCTCGAGGGCGCCGGCCGAGAGGAGCGGCGCGAGCGCCTCTTCCGCCGCCGCGTCCGCGCCGGGCAGGTCGCGAAGGGCCACCCGCACCATGACGAGGGTCGCCTCTCCCTCGAGCAGGCACTGCAGCGCGAGGGCGCGGTCGCCATTGTCCCGGAGCGAGCGGAACCGTCCGTCGAGCCGGAGCGACTGGTCCTGGAGGGCGTGGGTGAGCTCGTGGGAGAAGAGGAGGCGTTCGGCGAGATCTTCCGCTCCCGTTCCGTCGAGCGCGCCGCCCCCTCCCCGCACGACGTAGAAGCGGCGCGGCTCCGGGTCGTAGAAGGCAACCACCTGCGACGCGTAGAAGTCGACGAGGCGCTCGAGTAGGTTGGGGGTGTCGTCGATCAGCCCGAGAACGACGAGCGAGCGGAGCGTGTCTTCGGGCGCGGCGGGAAACGAGTCGCCGATCTTGCCCCGCAGAAAGGACTTCAAGGCCGCCGGGTTCATCTCGGAGGCCCGGACCGCCTCGGTGAACCGGCGTCCGCGGACCTCCTCGACGGCCGCGGAAATCTCGCGGATCCTGGCGGGGAGGAGGGTGGTGGCTCCGGTCGCGAGGAGCGCGGCACCCAGTATCGCCGCGTGCGCCGCGCGGAATCGCTTCACCGCGGCAGGGTAGCACGCGCCCGGAGTCGGCGTCTCCGCCGGGCGGCCCCCTTTTTATGGTTTAAGATGCGCCGATTTCGCCGCGACAGCGTGAATGACGAAAACTCCTCCGAAGAGCGACGCCGGTCCGATCCGGATGTCCCTTTCCAGCCGATTCGAGAACATCGAATTGGCGCAACACCTTTGTGGCAAACTCCTCGAGGGGCGGGAGGTTCCGGAGGAGACGCGGCACTGGCTCTTGATGGCGTTGCGGGAGGCGCTCGCGAACGCGATCAAGCACGGCAACCGTCAGGACGCCGCCAAGCGGATACACCTCGAAATGGACGTGGTGGACGAGAACCTGCAGATTACGATCCGGGACGAGGGCGAGGGATTCGAGCCGTCGCAGGTCGACGACCCCCTCGCGCCGGAGAACCGCCTGAAGACGTCGGGGCGCGGCATCTTCTACATGAAGACGTTCATGGATGACGTCCGGTTCCAGCGGGTCGAAGGCGGAGGGATGGAGATCGTTTTGACCAAGAATCTGGGCTCGGCAAAGGAGTCGGCAAAGGAGAAGGAGGGAAAGCGGACATGAAGGCGAACGTGCGCGAAGCCGGGGACGTCTCGATCGTCGACCTGAAGGGCAAGATCACGATCGGTTCCGGAGACGTCCAGTTGCGCGAGGTCATCAACGGTCTCGTCGACAAGGGCAAGAAGAACATCTTGATCAACATGGAGGAGGTGACGACCATCGACTCGTCCGGGATCGGCGAGCTCGTCGGCTGCTACACCTCCGTGACGAACAAGGGCGGAAAGCTGAAGCTCCTCCACCTTCCTCCGAAGATCAACGACGTTCTGACAGTCACCCAGCTCATCACCGTGTTCGACGTCTACGACTCGGAGCCGGAGGCGCTGGCCACCTACGCGGCGTAACGGAGTCCCGCTCCCGGAAAACCCGCTTCTCCTCGCTCGTCGATCGAGAGCGGGGAGCTGACGACCGAGAGCAGAGGACCTCGGCTCCCCGTGGCCGGAAGTAGCACCCCCCCTCCGCCCGCCGCGGGCGAGTTCGAACGATTCGCTTCCGCGAATCGACCCGCGCTCGAAGCGGCTCTCGCGGAACGCCTCCCGTCGCCCGCACGCGGCGCGGGACGCCTCGCCGACGCCGTCCGCTCCGCCGTTCTCTCCCCCGGAAAACGCGTGCGGCCGCTCGTCGCGCTCGCGGCCGGGGAGCTGGTGCGGGCGAAGCCGTCCGCCCCGCTCGCCATTGCGGTCGCCGTCGAGTTCGTCCACGCGGCTTCGCTCGTCTTGGACGACCTCCCGTCCATGGACGACGCCGTGCGCCGCCGGGGGGAGCCCGCGCTCCACGTCCTCTACGGCGTCGCGACCGCGGAGCTCGCGGCCGTGACGCTCCTCTCCCGGGCGTTCGAGACCGTCGCCCGGGAGCTCGAGATCCCTCCCGGAGTCCGCGTGCGGATCCTGGGAGAGCTCGCCGTCGCCGTCGGGGCGGCGGGCTGCTGCGGAGGCCAGGCGGCGGACCTCGCCGCCGACCCCGCATCGGTCGCCCTCGAGGACCTCGAGTCGATTCACGCCCGCAAGACCGGCGCGCTCTTCGTCGCGGCCGTTCGCGGCGGCGCGCTCGCGGGCGGCGCGAGCGAGGCGGCGCTCGAAGCCCTGACCCTCTACGCGCGCAACCTCGGGCTCGCGTTTCAGATCACCGACGACCTCCTCGACCTCGAGGGGGATCCGGCCCGGCTCGGCAAGGACACCCGGCGCGACGGGCACCGCGCGAATTTCGCCGTCGTGCTCGGTGCCGAGTCGAGCCGCGAGCTCGTCGGAGAGCTTCTGGACACCGCCGTCGCGGCCCTCGTCCCCTTTCGGCGGCGGGGAGCGGTTCTCGCGGACCTGACGCGGTTCGTCCGCGACCGGCGGGCTTGAGCTCCGCGCCGCCGCCTCGCCTGACGCTCGAGGAGGCGCGGGCGCGCCTGCGGGAGCTCGGTTACCTTCGGGGCGGGGTCGAGCGGTTCGTCTTCGGGCGCGGGCTCGGAGGGGGCGCCGGCCCGGTCCTTCCCGTTCTCGCGGTCGGGATTTTCTCCCTGGCGCTCGCGGCGGCGGCCGCCGTGGCCTCGTCTCAGTTCCGCTACGGCGGGTCTCTCGGCGCGATCGGGCTTCTCTTCGTCCACCTCCTCCTCCCGGCACTCCTGCCGGCCGTCGGCTTCGCGGCCCTCCTCCTCGCGGCGGCCGGCCGCTCCCGCCGGCCGGGACGCGGAGCGGCGGTTTTCGGCTTCGCGGCCGCGGCGGGCGTTCTTCTCCTCTGGCTCCTCGCCACGTGGCGGCTCGGCGCGGAGCGGCCGGAAGCGGCGCTCCTCTGGGGTCTGCCGGTCGCCCTGGCGGCGCTCCTCTTCGGGGCGACCGCCCGCGCGGCGTACCTCGCTCGCGCGTTTGCGCGGTCGGGACGGCTGCCGGAACGGCGGAGGCGCGCGATCCTTCTCGTGGCCGCGGCCTCCTCGCTCGCGATCGCGGCGCTGCTCTTCTCGTCGCAACGGGAGGCCGCCCCCGCGGCGCCGCCCCTCCCGTCTCCCCGTTCGGGAAGCGTGGTCGTCGTGGCGATCGACGGTCTCGGGGCGGGCGGCGGTCGAGGCGGCGCCGGGGACCGATTCGGGTCCCTCTTCGACCGGGGCGCGACGGGCTGGTGGCCGGCGCGATCCGGATCGCCCGCGGAGATCTGGACGGACCTCGCGACGGGAGTCCCCGCGTCCCGGCACGGGGTTCGCGCGCTCGAGTGGGTCCGGCCGCTCGGCCTGCCGCCGATGCGCCCGCCGCTCGGCACCTCCTGGTACTTCCGCGGCGTCGGGATCCGACTCGGCGTGGTCGAGAGCGCGCCCGTCTCGGCGAGGGAGCGGCGAAGCCTCGCCTTCTGGGAAGTCGCCGCGTCGGCCGGATTGCAGACGGCAGCCGTCGGGTGGTGGGCCTCGGGGCCCTGGCCCGGCGCCGCGGTCGTCGAGAACCGGGAGCTCCTGTCCCGCGCCGCGGACGGCCGGGACGTCGATCGCGTCGCGATCGCCGCCTTCGACGCGGTCGCGCCCGGCCGATCGCTCGCCGCGGTCTACCTGCCCTCGCTCGACATCCTCCGGGGCGACGCGGAGGGGCGCGCTGCGGCGGCCGCCCGGCTCGTGCCGTTCGTCGCATCGCTCGAGGCGCGGGCCCGGCGGGGCGAGATCGCGCTCGTCGTCATCGCCGCCGACAGCCATCCCGGCTCCGGGTCACTCGGAAGGATGGCCGTCTTCGACGGAGTTTCCCGCCGAACCGTGCGCATCCGGCCGGAAGACGTCGCTCCTTCGATCCTCGCGAGAGCCGGCGTCCCGGTGGCGGAAGACCTGCCGGGCGGGCCCGCCGCCGCGCTCTTCCGGCCCGGGTCGCTCGAGCGGACGGAAGTCGCGACGTACGGCGAGCGCATCGCCCCCGCCCTCGAGCCGCGCCGGGAGACGGACCGCGAGTACCTGGAGAAGCTGAAGTCGCTCGGTTATCTGAATTGAACCCGTAAGATCGCGGTAACGATGAAGGCCGTCTTCTTCCGCCGGCACGGCGGCAACGAGGTCCTCGAGTACGGCGACTGGCCCGACCCGGTCCCCGGACCGGGCGAGGTCCTCGTCGGGATCCGCGCGGCCGCGCTGAACCGCCTCGACCTCTTCGTGCGCGACGGGATCCCGGGAGTGCCGCTCCCGCTGGTGGCGGGTGCGGACGGCGCCGGAGTCGTCGAGGCGACGGGGGAAGGCGTCTCGGGTTCGACGCCGGGCGACCGCGTCCTCATCCAGCCCGGCCTCTTCTGCGGCGTATGCGAGTTCTGTCGGAGCGGGGAGCAGAGCCTCTGCGTGAAGTTTCGGATGGTCGGCGAGCACGGCCCGGGCACGTTCGCCGAGAAGGCGGTCGTGCCCGCGGTGAACGTCTTCCCGATCCCCGCCGGGCTCTCGTTCGAGCAGGCCGCGGCGTTCCCCCTCGCCTACCAGACGGCGTGGCGGATGATCGTCGGCCGCGGGAAAGTCCGGCCCGGCGACACCGTGCTCATCCACGGCATCGGCGGCGGAGTGGGCTGGGCCGCGCTCGAGATCGCGGTCCTCTGCGGCGCACGAGTGATCGCGACGACTTCGGCCGAGGAGAAGGCGCGCGGGGCCCGCGCCGCGGGAGCGGCGATCGTCGTCGACTACACGGCCGAGGACGTCGGGGAAGTCGTTCGCCGCGAGACGGCGAAGCGCGGCGTCGACGTCGTCGTCGACACGGTCGGGGAGAAGACCTGGCTCAAGTCCCTGAAGTCGGTCCGGCGCGGCGGAAGGATCGTCACCTGCGGCGCGACGTCGGGGCCGAATCCCGCCGAGGAGATCCGCCTGATCTACTGGAAGCAGATCTCGATCCTGGGATCGACGATGGCGAACGACCGCGAGTTCCGGGCCCTGCTCGCCGCCGTCGGCGCGGGCCGGTTGCGGCCGCGGATCGATCGGGTGCTGCCCCTTTCCCGCGCCCCGGAGGCCTACCGGCTCCTCGAGGAGGGACGCCAGTTCGGCAAGATCGTGCTCGTGCCGGACGGGAGCGCCCTGGCGTGGCCGGATGGCGACTAGGGCTAGCGCTCCGGGCGAGGGTCCGCTCTCCGTCCTCCAGGTCCTCGAGAAGGGGAGCTTCACGACCGGCAGCGTCGTGCAGATGTTCGAGCTCGCTCGCGGGCTCGCGCGGCGCGGGCACGAGGTCGGAGTCGTCTCCCGCGCCGAAGGAGAGGTCGCCGGCCGCTGCCGCGCGGAGGGGATCGCCTTCTACCCGCTCCCGCTGAAGCACGAGTTCGACTTCGCGAGCGCGCGGCGGTTCGCGCGGCTGGTCGACGAGCGCCGCGTCGACGTCGTCCACGCGCACAAGGGCATCGCGCACTCGGTCGCCCTCTTCGCGACCCTTTTCGAGCGGCGGCGGCCGGCGCTCGTCGTCAACCGCGGCGTCTCCTTCCCCCTCGACGCCGCGAGCGCGCTCAAGTACCGCTTGCGCCTGGACGCGGTCGTGACCGTCTGCGAGGACATCCGGAAGGTGGTCGTCCGCTCCGCGGGGGTCCCGGCGGCGAAAGTCCACGTCGTCTACGCGGGCGTGGATCTCTCCCGATTCGACCCGGCGCGTGCGGACGGGGCGAAATTGCGGCGCGAGTGGAACGTCCCGGCGGAGGGCAAGCTCCTTCTCCAGGTCGGGGCGCGCGACTGGAAGGGATGGCGCGACCTCGTCGCGGCCGGAGCGCTCCTCGCGGACCGGATCCCGCAGCTCGTGGTCGCCATCGTCGCGTGCAAGGACGAAGCGGAAAAGGAGCGCGTCCTCTCCTTCGCCCGCGAGAAGGGGATCGGGGACCGCGTCCGGGCGATCGGTTTCCGCGCCGACATGCCCGACGTGCTCGCCGCGGCCGACGTCGTCGCCGACCTGTCCTACGAGGGCCTCGGGATCACCGGAACCATCCGGGAGGCGATGGCCCTCGGCAAGCCGGTCGTCGCGAGCGCGGCCGGCGGGAACCCGGAGCTCGTCGAAGACGGCGTGTCCGGCCTTCTCGTTTCTCCGCGCGAGCCGCCGGCTCTGGCGGCCGCGGTCGAGAAGCTGCTCGGCGACCCCGACCTCGCCTCGCGTCTCGGCCGGAACGCCCGCGAGCGCGTCGTCGCGGGCTTCTCGACGGAGGTGCGGCTCGACCGGATCGAGGCGCTCTACCGGAAGCTCGCCCCGCGGTAGCTCACGAACGCCGGAAGAGCCAGAGGAGGACCGTCACCACCAGCGACAATAGAAGACAGGTGACGATCGGGAAAACGAACGTGAAGCCGGGCCGCCGGACGACGACGTCCCCCGGCAGGCGGCCGAAGTACTTCGAGAGAAACGGCCACGCGATCGCCGTGACGAGGAGCACGAGCCCCGCGACGAGGAGAACCGTCCGGATCGAGGGGCCCGCCGGTTCCATGGACACGATTATGTCCGCAGCGAACGCCTGAGCCGGACGTGCCCGAGCCTTTCCGGATCCGCGACCTGCCCGCGGACGAGCGGCCGCGCGAGAGGCTCGCGCGCGCGGGTCCCTCCGCGCTCTCCTCGGAAGAGCTGCTCGCGCTCCTCCTCGGATCGGGCGGACGCGGCGAGAGCGCGCTCGACTGCGCTCGCCGCATTCTCGCGGCCCACGGCGGCCTGACCGGCCTGGCGAGCATGACCGGCAGCGAGCTCGCGCGCGAGCGCGGCGTCGGAAGGGCGCGCGCCTCCGCGATCGAGGCGGCGATCGAGGTGGGCCGGCGTCTGGCGACCTCGACGGTCTCGACGCGCGACCTCTTGAACGAGCCAGGGCTCGTGAAGGACTACCTGCGGCGGACCCGCGGCGACGGGACCCAGGAGCGGACGGGCGCCCTGTACCTGAACGCGCGGAACCGGCTCTTGCGCGACGACCCGGAGATCTATCGGGGAACGCTCGACCGCGCCGTCGTGGAGCCACGGGAGCTCCTGAAGCGGGCGCTCCTCTCGAACGCGGCGGCGCTCATCGTGTACCACAACCATCCTTCCGGCGACCCTTCGCCGTCGCGCGAGGACCGGGAGTTCACGCGGCGGCTCGCCTCGGCGGCGGACCTCGTCGGACTGCGTCTCCTCGACCACATCGTCGTCGGCCGCGACGGCTGTGTTTCGTTCCGGGAGGCCGGTCTGCTCTGACTGCGGTATGTTTCCCGGCTCCCCGTGAAGACCTTCTACGCGACGACGCCGATCTACTACGTCAACGATCTGCCCCACATCGGGCACATCTACACGACGGTCGTGACGGACGTCGTCACGCGCCACCGCCGCCTCGTCGGCGAGAAGACGCGGTTCCTGACCGGTACCGACGAGCACGGTCAGAACATCGAGCGCGCGGCGGCCGCTCTCGGCATCGAGCCGATCGAGCTCGCCGACCGGGTCGTTCGCCGCTACCACGAGCTCTGGAAGACGTTCGACATCGGGAACGACGACTTCATCCGGACGACCGAGGCGCGGCACCGCCGCGGGGTCGAGGAGATCGTCCGGCGCATCGAAGCCGCGGGCGACCTCTACCTCGACCGGCACGAGGGCTGGTACTGCGCGAGCTGCGAAGCCTTCTACACGGAGAAGGAGCTCGTAGAGGGCAACTGTCCCGTCCACGACAAGCCCGCGGCGTGGCAGTCCGAGGAGAACGTGTTCTTCCGGCTCTCCCGGTATGCCGAGCCGCTCCTCGAGCTCTACCGGAGCCGGCCCGAGTTCGTGCGGCCCGAGAACCGGCGCGCGGAGGTGACGTCGTTCGTCGCCGCGGGGTTGAAGGACCTCTCGGTGTCCCGCACGAACGTGAAGTGGGGCATTCCGTTTCCCGGCAGACCGGGCCACGTCGTGTACGTCTGGCTCGACGCGCTCTCCAACTACATCACCGCGCTCGGCTTCGGGTCCGAGGACGACGGCCTATACCGGGAGTTCTGGGAGGCTCCGGAGGGGCGCCGTGTCCACTTGATCGGGAAGGACATCCTCCGGTTCCACGCCGTCTTCTGGCCGGCGTTCCTGCTTTCCGCCGGGCTGCCGGTCCCGACGACGGTCTGGGCGCACGGCTGGTGGCTGCGCGACGCGAAGAAGATGTCGAAGTCGGTCGGCAACGTGGTTCGACCCGACCGCCTCGTCTCCGAGTTCGGGCCGGAGGCGCTTCGGTACTTTCTCCTGCGTGAGATGGCCTTCGGGCAGGACGCGAACTTCTCCGACCAGGCGTTCCTCGAGCGATACAACGCCGACCTCGCCAACGACCTCGGCAACACGGTCTCGCGCGTTGTGGCCCTGTGCCGGCAGGCGTTCGGCACGTCGCCTCCGGAAAGCTGCGAGGACAACGAAGTCATCGCCGCGTGGGAGCGGGCCCGGGCCGACTGGCGCGCGGCGATGGACGACTTTGCCTTCAACCGGGCGCTCGAAGCGATCTGGAGGTTTCTGTCCGAGATCAACGGGTACGTCGTTGCCCGGGAGCCGTGGAAGATCCGGAAAGAGGAGGGGAGCTCGGCGCGGCTGTCGCGGGTCCTCTACGCGGCGTCCGAGGGCGTCCGGCTCGCGGCCGCTCTTTTGTCGCCGTTCACGCCGGCGACCTCCCGGAAGATCTTCGCCACGCTCGGCGCGGCTGCCGAGGACCCGCACCTCGGGGACCTCGAGTGGGGACGGCTGCCCACCGGCGCGCCTCTCGGACCGGCCGAGTCGCTCTTTCCACGGGTCGACACGGCCGCCTACTTTTCGACTCAGGAGGAAAAGATGACGACGGAGAACCCCGACGCGGCCGCTCCCGCGCCGCCGGCCACCGATGACCGCATTTCGATCGAGGAATTCCAGAAGGTGCGTCTCGTGACCGGACGCGTCGTCGAGGCGGAGCGGGTCCCGAAGTCGAACAAGCTCGTGCGGCTGCAGGTCGATCTCGGCACCGAGCGCCGCCAGGTGGTCGCGGGCATCGCGAAGCGCTACGAGCCGGAAGCTCTCGTCGGGAGAACGGTCGTGATCGTCGCGAACCTGAAGCCCGCCACGCTCATGGGGGTCGAGTCGAACGGGATGGTGCTCGCGGCGACCGTCGGCGAGACGGGGGAGCCATGGCTCCTCGACGTGCCCGGGGACGTGCCGCCGGGAAGCGTCGTGAA